>NZ_CDRNDK010000263.1:0-8998 GCF_977012225.1 Planomonospora algeriensis
CCGAGCCCGAGCCCGAGCCTGACGCCTGGCGCCTGGCGCGGACCGAGGCCGCCGCCGTACCGGCCTGACGGGCGCGGGGGTACGGCGGGCGGCCGGACGGGAGGGGATCAGCGGTAGCTGTGCTCGGCGGTGGGGAAGGCCCCGCTGGTCACCTCGTCGGCGAAGGCGCGGACCGCGTGGTCCATCTCCTCGGCCAGGTTGAAGTACTTCTTGACGAACTTGGCCGGGCGGGCGGTGAGGCCCATCAGGTCCTGCCAGACGAGGACCTGGGCGTCGGTGGCCGGACCGGCGCCGATGCCGATCGTGGGGATCGGCAGGGAGGCGGTGACCCGCTCGGCCAGGTCGGTGGGGACGCACTCCAGGACGACGGAGAAGGCCCCGGCCGCCGCCAGGTCCTTGGCGTCGGCCATGAGCTCGTCACCGGACTGGCCGCGGCCCTGCACCCGGTAGCCGCCGAAGGCGTTGACCGACTGCGGGGTCAGGCCGAGGTGGGCCATGACCGGGATGCCGGCCGCGACCAGGGCCTCGACCTGGGGGAGGACCCGGCGCCCGCCCTCCAGCTTGACCGCGTGGGCGCCCGCCTCCTTCATGAACCGCACGGCCGTCTCCAGCGCCTGCTGGGCGGAGGCCTGGTAGGAGCCGAACGGCAGGTCGGCGACGACCAGCGCCCGGGAGGAGCCGCGCACCACGGCCGCGGTCAGCGGCATCAGGTCGTCGACGGAGACGGGCAGCGTCGAGTCGTGGCCGTAGACGACCATGGCCGCGGAGTCGCCGACGAGCAGCACCGGGATGCCGGCCTCGTCGAAGACCCGGGCGGTCATCGCGTCGTACGCGGTGACCATCGGCCACTTCTCGCCGCGCTCCTTGGCGGCGGCGATGTCGCGCACGGTGATCCTTCGCCCGGACTGCCCGCCGTACAGGGCGGCGGTCTGCGGGACGGCGACGGAAGAGGGCATGGGAAGCCTCCTGAGAGTCTCGAGGCGCCCCTGTGGCGTCCCCGGACGATTCCGATGATGACATGCGTCCGATGGGTTAAACACCCCTTGGCGCGCCGGTAATCCGGTGGCGGGGGTGCCGGTCGGGTGCGGCACAATGCAAGGCGGAGGTAAGTAATAAAAATGGCAATGGAACCTTACCGGCGACTGTTGGCCCTGCCCGGGGTGCGGACGCTGCTGCTCGTGGGCCTGCTCGCGCGCATCCCGTCCACCGCGGTGAACATCACTCTCGTCCTGCACGTGGCAGAGGAGCTCGATCTCGGCTACACCTGGGCGGGCGCGGTGACCGCGGCCTGCACGGTGGGCATGGCCGTGGGCTCGCCGCTGGCCGGAAGGTTCGTCGACTCCTACGGCCTGCGCCCGGTCCTGCTGACGACCACCGCCGCGCAGGCGCTCTTCTGGGCAACGGCGTGGGCGATGCCGTTCCCCGTGCTGGTCGTCGCCGCCGCGCTGGCCGGCCTGCTGGCGCTGCCGGTGTTCAGCGTGATCCGGCAGTGCCTGGCGGCCATGGTCCCCGAGGGGCAGCGCAGGATCGGTTTCTCCGCCGACTCGATCCTGGTGGAGTTGTCCTACATGGCCGGGCCCGCCCTCGGCGTGGCAGGGATGACCGCGCTCGGCAGCACGTGGACGATGTGCGCCATAGCGGTCGGCCTGGTCGGCTCCGGCGCGGCGCTGGTCCTGCTGAACCCGCCGGTCCGCTCCGCCGAGGAACTGGCCGCCCCGGCGGAGAAGGTCTCCCGGCGGCGGTGGCTGACCCCGGGCCTGGTCACCCTGCTCGGCACCGCCTCGGCGGCCACCTTCGTGCTGACCGCCACCGAGCTGTCGCTGGTCGCGACGATGGACCAGGCGGGCGACACGGCCTGGACGGGGCTGGCGATCGGGATCTGGTGCCTCTACTCGCTGCTGGGCGGCCTCGTCTACGGCGGGCTGCCCCGGGGCTTCTCCCCGCTGCTGCTGATCGGCGCCATGGGCCTGCTCACCGTCCCGGTCGGCCTGGTGGGGGACGACTGGCGCTGGCTGCTCCTCGCACTGGTCCCGGCCGGGTGCTCTGCGCGCCCGGCATCTCCTCCACCGTCGAGGCGGTCAGCCGCATGGTGCCCGCCGGGGCCCGGGGCGAGGCGATGGGCCTGCACGGCACCGCGCTCCTGGTGGGCGGGGCGGTCTCCGCGCCGATCGCCGGCGCGGTCATCGACGGCCCCGGTCCGGGCTGGGCCTTCGCGGCCGCCGGTCTGGTGAGCGTGGCGATGGTGCTGGTGGCCCTGCCGTTCCGCGGAGGGCCGCGCACTCCGGCGGGGAAGCCCGGACCGGTCGCCGCGAAGTCGCCCGCCTGACCCGCCCGCCTGACCCGCCCGCCTGACTCGCCCGTCTGCCTTCGGCCGGGCAGGCGGAGACGCGAACGGGAGGTTAATACGAAACGGTGCTGTTGCGTATCGAAATATATAGCGATACGCTCTCGTTGCGAAACTAGAGCGTATCGAAACAGGGGTTCCCGTGGACCAGAAGCTCGGTCATCCGAGACGTTGGCAGATCCTGGGAGTGCTGGTCTTCAGCCTCCTGGCGGTCGTGCTCGACAACACCATCCTCAACGTCGCGTTGAAGACGATCGCCGACCCGGCCGAAGGGCTGGGCGCCACCCAGAGCGAGCTCGAGTGGGCGATCAACTCCTACACCCTCGTCTTCGCCGGACTGCTGTTCACCTTCGGGGTGATCGGCGACCGGACCGGCCGCAAGCGCATGCTGATGGTCGGCATGGTCCTGTTCGGCCTGTCCTCGCTGGCCAGCGCCTACGCGCAGGACCCGATGCAGCTGATCGTCGCCCGCGCGTTCATGGGCATCGGCGGCGCCGCGATCATGCCCGCCACGCTGGCGATCATCTCCAACGTCTTCCCGCCGGCCGAGCGCGGCAAGGCGATCGGCGTCTGGGCCGGCGGCGTCGGTCTGGCCGTGGCGATCGGCCCCATCACCGGAGGGCTGCTCATCGAGCACTTCTGGTGGGGCTCGGTCTTCCTGATCAACCTGCCGATCGTGCTGATCAGCATGGTGCTCATCGGGCTGGTGGTGCCCGAGTCGCGCGACCCCAGGCCGTCCAAGCTCGACCCGGTCGGCGTGCTGCTGTCCATCGTGGGCCTCGTCGCCGTCACCTACGGCATCATCCGCGGCGGCGAGCTCGCCACGGTCGCCAGCGCCGAGGTCCTCGTCCCGACGATCCTGGGCCTGGCCGTCCTGGCCGCCTTCGTCTGGTACGAGCGCCGCATCGACCACCCGGCCTTCGACGTCACCTACTTCCGCGACCCGCGCTTCTCCACCGCGATCGCCATGGTCGGCATCGTGTTCTTCGCGATGATGGGCGCGATGTTCTTCCTGGTCTTCTACCTGCAGATCGTGCTGGGCTTCAGCGCGCTGCAGGCCGGGGCCCTGATGATCCCGTTCGCCGCGGCGCAGCTCATCTTCGCCCCGCTCAGCCAGCGGATGGCCGGGCGCTTCGGCGCCAAGCCGACCGCGACCGTCAGCATGGTGATCGTGGCCGCCGCCTTGGCCGCCTACGCGCTGATGGACCAGGACACCCCGATCCTCTTCATCGAGGTCGTCTTCTTCGTCCAGGGCGCGGCGATGGCCAACATCATGCCCCCGGCGACCACCGCCATCATGGAGGCGCTGCCCCGAGAGAAGGCCGGCGTCGGCTCGGCCATGAGCAACACCGTCCGCCAGGTCGCCGGCGCGCTCGGCGTCGCCCTGCTCGGCTCGCTGCTCTCGGCCGCCTACCGCGACGGGATCACCCCGGCCCTGGCCGGTCTGCCGGAGGAGGCCCGGCACCTCGCCGGCGAGTCCCTGCCCGGCACCCTCGCGGTCGCCCAGGGGCTCGGCGAGCGCGGCGCCGCGCTGATGGAGCCCGCCTTCCGGGCCTTCCTGGACGGCATGCACCTCACCGCCCTGGTCTCGGCCGGCATCGCGCTGGCCGGAGCGCTGGTGGTGCTGAAGTGGCTGCCCGGCAGGAACGCGCCCGCCGCGGAACCGGACAGGGAGCACGACAAGGAACCAGCGGTAGTGTAGGCCCGCTATGACGACCACGGACGAGACCCGGCCCGCCCGCCCCGCGGGCCGCCCCCGCAGTGCCAGGGCGGAGAAGGCGATCATCGAGGCGACCCTCGACCTGATCAGTGAGAGCGTGAGTCTCTCCGAGCTCTCCATCGAGGCCGTCGCCGCCCGCGCGGGCGTCGGCAAGACCACGATCTACCGGCGCTGGTCCAGCAAGGAGGACCTGGTCGTCGACGCGCTGGCCACGCTCAAGGCGCCGATCCCTCCGCTGGAGGGCCGGAGCGTCCGCGCGGACCTCGCCGCCTACCTGGGGGTCATCGGGCGCGAGGCGTGCGACGTGCGGAGCCGGTGCGTGATGAACATCGCGATGAACGAGGCCGACCGCCACCCCCAGTTGGTGGAGCGGATCCGCCAGGCGGTGATCAGGCCCCGCCAGGAGACGCTGAGGGCGCTGCTGCGCCGGGGGATCGAGACGGGCGAGCTCCGGCCCGACCTCGATCTCCCGGTCGTGATGGCGACGGTGGTCGGCAGCATGATGTGGTACGTCAAGTCGGCCGGGTTCGGCGAGGGCGAGGAGCACTCCGAGGACCTCGTCGAGCGCCTGGTCGACCACCTCATGGCCGGTCTCGCCCCCCGCTGAGCGCCCGTACGGCCCGTCGGCGACGCGGCCGGGTGAGGATGCGGCCGGCCGGCGGCGCGGTCCGACCGGGACGGCCGGTCAGCGGCGGCGCGGTCCGACCAGGACGGCCGGGTCGAAGGCGATCTCGTAGGGCTCGGACAGGGAGAGCGTCTGCCCGGCGCGTGCCGCCGCGACCTTGACGTACTCGCCCTCCTTGGCGGTGAACACCTCCACCAGCGGCATCGCGCCCTCCTCGCCGTGCAGCTCCACCCGCATGAACACCGGGACGCCGGCGGCGGCGTAGGAGGAGGGCTTGACCAGGTAGCCGCGCTTCCGGTTGCCGGGGCTGACGATCTCGACGGCCATCAGCAGGTCGCCGGAGTCCAGCAGGACCTCGTTGGCGAGGATGGGCTCCGCCCACGCGACCACGATGTCCGGGATGAACCCCTCGTCGCGGACCCGGACGTTCGCCGCCTCCACCACTTCGACATCGTCCGGGGCGGCGTCGTCGAGAATGCGCACCAGTCGCTGGGCGCAGAGCGCGTGGCCGGAGGCGGGGGCAGGACTCACTACGAAACTCCCGTCGATGAGCTCGATGCGCTCCTTGGTCTCGGGGAGCGCCAGCCAGTCCTCGACGGTGTAGGCCCCGGAGTGCCCGGGAAGCAGGATCAGCGAAGGGCGGTGCTCCTGCGGATCCGCCTCCGGCCACTCCTCGTCCGGAAGTGCGCTCATCTGCTTCTCCTTCTCCATGCCGCCCAGTCTGGCACCGCCTGCGGTGCGGTACCAGGAGCGGAGTGGCCACGTCGAGGATCGTGGACGGGAGATTGCTGCGATGACGCTGCGTCCGTCAGGCCGATGCGGAAAGTGACGATGGCGGATCCTCTCGACCGCGGAGGTCTCCGGGGACCGGCGAGGTCCCCGGAGACAGTGCGTCAGGGGGCGGTCTCGCGCCAGCGGTTGGTGATGGGCAGGCGGCGGTCGCGGCCGAAGTTCTTCGGAGTGATCTTCGGGCCCGGGGGATACTGGCGGCGCTTGTACTCGGCCAGGTCGACCAGGCGGATGACCCGGGCGACCAGGTCGGGGTCGTGCCCGGCGGCGACCAGGGAGGCCGAGCCCATGTCCTTCTCCACGTAGTCGTCCAGGAGCCGGTCCAGCACGTCGTACTCCGGCAGGGAGTCGGTGTCGCGCTGGCCGGGGCGGAGCTCGGCGCTGGGCTCCTTGGTGATGGAGTTCTCCGGGATCGGCGGGACCGCGAAGCCGTACAGGAACTCGTTCGCCACGCCCGCCTGGGCGTTGCGCCAGCGGGCCAGCTCCCACACCAGGGTCTTGAGCACGTCCTTGATGGGGGCGAAGCCGCCCGCGGAGTCGCCGTAGAGCGTCGAGTAACCGGTGGCCAGCTCGCTCTTGTTGCCGGTGGTCAGGACCAGGTGGCCGTGCTCGTTGGACAGGCCCATCAGGATCATGCCGCGCACCCGGGCCTGGAGGTTCTCCGCCGACAGGCCGGTCAGCGAGAGCTCCTTCTCGAAGGCCTCCACCATCGTGCCGATCGGCACGATCCGGGCCCTGACCCCCTGGCGGTCGACGAGCTCCTGGGCGTCGCCCAGGGAGTGGTCGGAGGAGTAGCGCGAGGGCATCAGCACCACGTGGACCCGGTCGGGGCCGATCGCGTCGGAGGCGATGGTGGCCGTCAGCGCCGAGTCGATGCCGCCGGACAGGCCGAGGATGACCGACTGGAAGCCGTTCTTGGCGACGTAGTCGCGCACGGCCAGCACCAGCGCGCAGTAGACCTCGGCGGTGTCGTCGAGGTGCCCGGCGACCGACGGGGGCTCCGGGTCGTACGGCTCCAGCGGGCGGGCCGACAACTCCAGCCGCTCCACCGTGATGACGGTCCCGTCCCCGGCGTCCACCTCGAAGGAGCCGAGCCCGCCGTAGGTGGCCTCGGGCAGGTCCAGGTCGGCCACCAGCAGTTCCTCGGTGAACCGCGCGGCCCGCGCGACCAGCTCGCCGGAGGCCGAGACGACGATCGAGTCGCCGTCGAAGACCAGCTCGTCCTGCCCGCCGACCTGGTTGGCGTAGGCGAGCGCGCACCCGGCCTCCCGCGCCCGCCGGGAGACGAGCTCCAGGCGCACGTCGTCCTTCTCCCGCTCGTACGGCGAGGCGTTCGGCACGACCAGCAGCCCGGCTCCGGCCTCGGCCGCCACCGCGACCGGCCCGCCGTCCTGCCAGAGGTCCTCGCAGACCGCGATCGCCACGTCGACGCCGTGCAGCCGGAAGATCGGCAGCCGGTCGCCGCGCACGAAGTAGCGGTACTCGTCGAAGACGCCGTAGTTCGGCAGGTGGTGCTTGGCGGTCCTGGCGACCACCTGTCCCCGGTACAGCAGCGCCGCCGCGTCCAGCGGGGCGCCCTTGGGCTGCCCCACGCGCGGGGCGCGGTCGGCGCGGTCGACGTAGCCGACGACCACGGGGATCTCGCCGAGCCCTTCGTCGGCCAGCCGCCGGGCGGCGGCCTCGACCGCGGCGATGGACGCCTCCACGAACGAGTTCCGCAGCACCAGGTCCTCGACCGGGTAGCCGGTGAGGAACATCTCGGTGAAGACCGCCAGGTGCGCGCCGCGGTCGGCGGCGCGGCGGGTCCACTCGACGAGTTTGTCGGCGTTGGCGGTCAGATCGCCGACCGCGGGGTTGGTCTGGGCAAGTGCGATTCGGAGTTGAGCCACGCTCCCACCCTATTCCCGGGCGTTCCCGGGCGGCGCAGGCCGGTCCGGTGGATCTCCGCGGGACTCCCCGCCGGTGAGGGCCTCTCACCGGCGGGGAACCGCCACCGCTCCGGACCGCGGGCGTGGGCGGTCCGGAGCTCCCCGGCGGAGCGCCGGTCAGCGCCGGTCAGCGCCGGTCAGCGCCGGTCAGCGCCGGTCAGGGCTCAGTTGGCGGCGCTGGTGGTGGAGTTGCTGCTGGCGCCGCCGGGACCGGCCTGGCTGTAGGACTGCTTGAAGAAGACGCCGCTGCCGTGACCGCCGTGGTTTCCGCCGGTACCGGACAGGACGCTGCTGTTGAAGGCGCCGAACTTGCCGGCGCTGCTGGAGTTCTGCTCGAAGCTCGTGCCGCCGCCGGCCAGGGCGGCGGTCTGGAAGGCCAGTCCCAGGGCCGAGGCGGCTCCCGCGATCACCAGGGCACGCCGCAACTTCGTCATGGTCATGGTGGATGTTTCCTCTCTGTTCCGCCGGCCTCCGCCGGCGCATGGGATGGAGCACCCGAAAGGGCCCTGTGCGACGGCCCCGGACAGGCCGGGAACCGCCGTACGCCAGCTGTGTTTCCCTGACCTCCCGCAGCCGAAAACACGGAGTGTAACGATCTAACTACTAATGGACATGATCGATAAACATATTGATCAACCCTTGCGAGACGCCCGGCGCGTCTTCTCCCGGCGGCGAGGAGCCGGGCGGGAGAGGGACGCCGAGCCGGACCCGCCACCGGGCCGGGGGTCAGCGGGCCGGGTGGTCAGCGGGCCGGACGGTCGGCGGGCCGGGTGGTCAGCGGGGCAGGGGGAGGACCGCCTCCACGGCCGTTCCGCCGCCGGGCGCGCCGGCGATCACGCAGCTCCCGCCGAGTTCGGTGGCGCGCTCGCGCATCGAGACCAGGCCGATCCCCGACCGGGAGGAGGCCGGCAGGCCGCGCCCGTCGTCGGTGACCCGGACCGTGAGCGAGGAGCCCTCGTGCCGCAGGCAGACCGTCGCGGTGCGCGCCCGGGCGTGCTTGCGCACGTTGGTCAGCGCCTCCTGGGCGATCCGGTAGGCCGCCACCTCGACCGCCGCGGGCAGGTCGGACAGGTCGCCCGAGGTCTCCACCGTCACCGGCGGCTCCCCCTCGGAGGCCAGCGCCCGTACGGCGCCGGCCAGTCCGAGCTCGTCCAGGGTCGGCGGCCGCAGGCCGTACACCAGCTCCCTGATCTCCTGGCTGACCGAGTCCATCCCGCTGCGCAGGTCGAGCAGGAGCCGGTCGGCGGAGGCGGGGGCGGCGCGCAGGCTGATCCTGGCCATGTTGATCGACATCGCCATGTCGGTCAGCGCGTGGCCCAGCCCGTCGTGCAGGTCCCGGCGGAGGCGGCGGCGCTCCTCCTCCCGGGCGGTCAGGATGCGCTCACGGGAGCGCTGCAGGTCGGCGGTCATCCGTACGGCGTGCGCCACGTCGGCCACGTACGGCGTCACCGCGGCGATCAGCCGCTCGTTGTGGGCCGCGGCGAATCTGCGCGGCCCCGGCGCGCCCAGTAGCAGGCGGCCGACCGGCTCGCCGTGCCAGACCAGCGGCACCGCGCGCGGCGCGGGGCCCGGTAGGCCGAGCGTCACCTGCC
>NZ_CDRNDK010000264.1:0-8975 GCF_977012225.1 Planomonospora algeriensis
CCTGCCCGCGGGCCGGTCCGAACGGAACGGCTCGGAGCGGTAGCCGCCGCCGGAGGGGCGGTCGCCGCCGCGGTAGCCGCCCTCGGCCGGGCGGTCGGAGCGGAACGGCTCACGCCGCTCGCCGCCGCGGTAACCGCCCGAGGGACGGTCGCCGCGGAAGGAGTCGCGCTCGCCCGCTCCGGGCGCTCGGGCACGGTAGCCGCCGCCACCGGCGGGGCGGTCGCCGCCCCGGTAGCCGCCACCGGCGGGACGCTCGGAGCGGTAACCGCCGGAGGGACGGTCACCGCCGCGCTCGCCGCCGCGGTTGTCGTCGCCGAAGGAGCGCTCGCGGGCGGGACGGCCCTCGCCCTCGAACCGGTCGCGGAACCGGCGCGGGCCGCGACCGCCGCCACCGCCGAAGCCCTCACGGCGCTGGCGCTGCTTGGCCGCGGGAGCCGAGGGCTCCCAGACCGGGATCGGCTCGCCGCTGGGCTGCCGGGCCCCGGCGATCTCCTCCAGGCGCGGGTGGCCGGGGGTGGCCTTGAGACGGAACGGCTTGATGCCCGCGCGGCGGGTCATCGCGTCGGTGGAGCGGCGCTCGTTGGGGAGCACCAGCGTCATGACGGTGCCCTTCTCCCCGGCGCGGGCCGTACGGCCGCCGCGGTGCAGGTAGCTCTTGTGGTCCTGCGGCGGGTCGACGTGCAGCACGAGGCTGATGTTGTCGACGTGGATGCCGCGGGCCGCGACGTCGGTGCAGACCAGGACGTTGATCGCACCTTCCTTGAACTCCGCCAGGATGCGGGTGCGCTGGTTCTGGCGCTTGCCGCCGTGCAGGCCCCCGGCCTTGATGCCGACCTGGGCGAGCTGCTTGCACAGGCGGTCCACGCCGTGCTGGGTGCGGACGAAGATGATCGTCCGGCCCTCGCGGTTGGCGATCTCGGCGGTCACCGGGAACTTGTCGTCGCGGTGCACCTCCAGGACGTGGTGCTCCATGGTGTCCACCGAGGAGGCCGCCGGGGCCATCGAGTGGGTGACCGGGTCGGTCAGGAAGCGCCGGACGAGCTTGTCCACGTCGCCGTCGAGGGTGGCGGAGAACAGCAGGCGCTGGCTGTCGGCCGGGGTCTGCTGCAGGATCGCGCTGACCACCGGGAAGAAGCCGAGGTCGCACATGTGGTCGGCCTCGTCCAGGATGCTCACCTGGACCTCGTCCAGCGTGCACTCGCCCTGCTGGATCAGGTCGGTCAGCCGGCCGGGCGTCGCCACGACGACCTCGACGCCGCGGCGCAGCGCCTCGATCTGGCGGCCCATGGACATGCCGCCGACGACGGTCTTCATCCGCAGGGACAGGCCGCGGCCGAGGGGCTCGAGCGCGTCGGTGACCTGCATGGCCAGCTCGCGGGTCGGCACCAGGACGACGGCGAGCGGGTGGCCCGGGCGGGCCTTGCGCCCGGCGATGCGGGCCATCATGGGCAGGCCGAAGGCCAGCGTCTTGCCGGATCCGGTCTGGCCGCGGCCGAGCACGTCGATCCCGGACAGGATGTCGGGGATGGTGGCGCGCTGGATCGGGAAGGGGCTGTCGATGCCCTGCCGGGACAGGCCGGTCACCAGGGGCTTCGGCAGGCCGAGGAGGGTGAACTCGGAGACGCCGTCGGGGATCTCGGGGACCTCGAGGACATCGATGTTCTCGGGCAGGGCAGCGTCAAGCATGGTCACGAAGATTCGTGCCTTTCGGTAGAAGAACGGGGCACGTCACTTCTGCGAAAGGACGAGCCTGGAGCGCGCGGCCGCGAGGCCGCGCTCGATCGACGCCCACTTCGGAGGGGCGGTGGTGCGGTGCAAGTCGAGGCGCACCGCACGGGGCGGGTGTAGCTTACCCGCACGCAGTCAAACCACGATCAAGCATTCCCGGCGTTCGCAGTGCCGGGTCGGTCGGGGCGCTCGCCATTGGGGGGCGAACGCTTGTCCGTCGGTGGAGACAACGCTCCGCGCCGGGCGTTTCTTCCCGGCGCATGGCATTCTCTCACACATTTCGGTACGGCCCGCAACCCGGGAGCCGCGAGCCGTACCGGAGACGAGGTCGCTCAGACGTTGAAGCCGAGCATCCGGAGCTGGTCCCGGCCCTCATCAGTGATCTTGTCAGGTCCCCACGGCGGGAGCCAGACCCAGTTGATCTTCACGTCGGAGACCATGCCGTCCAGCGCCGAGTGCGCCTGCTCCTCGATGACGTCGGTCAGCGGGCACGCCGCGCTGGTCAGCGTCATGTCGATGGTCGCCACCGGCGGCGCCCCGGCCTCGGCGGGGTCGAGGTTGACCCCGTAGATCAGGCCGAGGTCCACCACGTTGATGCCGAGCTCGGGGTCCACGACGTCCTTGAGGGCCTCCATGACCTCGTCAAGGGTCGTCTCCCCGTCGTACGACGCCCCGGTGGGCGTCTCCACGGGCCTGCTCATCGGGCCTCCTTCTCCGGTGTCCGAAAGAGACGGACTCCCCTGTTCGTGACTGGCTCGCTCATGGTCACGCGCTCCTCGCGACCGCGTCCTTGTAGGCCATCCAGGCCAGCAGCGCGCACTTCACCCGGGCCGGGAACTTGGCGACCCCGGCGAACGCCACCGCGTCGCCCAGCACGTCCTCGTCGGCCTCCACCTTGCCCCTGCCCTGCATCAGCCGGGTGAACTCCTCCACCACCGCCATCGTCTCGGTCACGGTCGACCCGGTGGCCAGCTCGTGCAGGACCGAGGCGGCGGCCTGGCTGATCGAGCAGCCCTGGCCGTCGTAGGAGACGTCCTCAACCTTGCCCCCGTCGCCCAGCTTCACCCGCATGGTGATCTCGTCGCCGCAGGTCGGGTTCACGTGGTGGACCTCGGCGTCGAAGGGGTCGCGCAGGCCGCGGCCCTGCGGATGCTTGTAGTGCTCCAGGATCAGCTCCTGGTACATGGACTCGGCGATCATGGAGTCGCGCTCACCTTCTCGTTCGCTGCGCACGACAGGCCGCCGGCCCACCGGTTCGGCTGCACCGGCATGACTAGGCGAACACCTTCTGCACGTGGTGGAGGCCGCGGACCAGGGCGTCGATCTCGGCCGTTGTGTTGTACAGGTAGAAGGACGCCCGCGTGGTGGCGGGGATCCCGAACCTCAGGTGGAGGGGACGGGCGCAGTGGTGCCCCACCCGCACGGCCACGCCGAACTCGTCGTCCAGGATCTGGCCGACGTCGTGCGGGTGGACGCCCTGCAGGGTGAAGGAGACCGTGCCGCCCCGGTCCTCCAGGTCCTGCGGCCCGATCACCCTCAGGCCGGGCAGCTCGCCCAGCGCCTGCAGGGCGTACGCCGTCAGCTCGCGCTCGTGGCGGGCCACCGCGTCCAGTCCGACCGCCGACAGGTAGTCCACCGCGGCGCCGAGGCCGACGGCCTCGACGATCGGCGGGGTGCCCGCCTCGAACTTGTGCGGCGCGGGCGCGTAGGTCGAGCGGTCCATCCAGACCGCCTCGATCATCTCGCCGCCGCCCAGGAACGGGGGCATGGCCTCCAACAGCTCGGCACGGGCCCACAGCACGCCGATCCCGGAGGGACCGACGGCCTTGTGCCCGGTGAACGCCAGGAAGTCGACGTCCAGCGCGGCCACGTCGACCGGCTTGTGCGGGACCGACTGGGAGGCGTCCAGCATGAGCAGCGCGCCGACCTGCCGGACCCGGGCGAGGATCCGGCCGACGGGGTTGACCGTGCCGAGCACGTTCGACTGGTGCGCGACCGACACGATCTTCGTGCGCTCGGTGACCAGCTCCTCGATGCCCGACAGGTCCAGACGGCCCTCGTCGGTGACGGGGAACCACTTCAGGGTGGCGCCGGTGCGCGCCGCCAGCATCTGCCAGGGCACGATGTTGGAGTGGTGCTCCATCTCCGAGATGACGATCTCGTCACCGGGCCCCAGGGTGAACCTGGGGTCGGAGTTGGTGGGGTTGCCGAAGCCGTGGGCCACCAGGTTGAGCGCCTCGGAGGCGTTCTTGGTGAAGACGATCTCGTCGCGGCTCGGCGCGCCGACGAAGGCGGCGACCTTGTCCCGGGCGTCCTCGTAGGCCTCGGTGGACTCGGCTCCCAGCGCGTGCATGGCACGGCCGACGTTGCCGTAGTGCACCGCCAGGTGCTCGCGCATGGCCTCGATCACCTGGACGGGCTTCTGCGAGGAGTTGCCCGAGTCGAGGTAGACCAGCGGCCTGCCGCCGGGAAGCTCGCGGGAGAGGATCGGGAAGTCCTTCCTGATCCTGTCCACGTCGAACGCAGGAGTGCTCACCGGCCGCTCACCGCTCCCTGTCCTCGTCGTCGCCGTCGTCACGTCGGTCACCGCCGCGTCCTCGCCCGTCCGATCGATCCGCTCACGCAGAGGCCTTGGTGTAGGCCTCGTAGCCTTCCGCCTCGAGCTTGTCGGCGAGCTCGGGACCGCCCTCCTCGACGACCCGGCCGGCTGCGAAGACGTGGACGAAGTCCGGCTTCACGTAGCGCAGGATGCGGGTGTAGTGGGTGATCAGCAGCACGCCGGTCTCGCCGGAGGCGCGGAAGCGGTTGATGCCCTCGGAGACGACGCGCAGGGCGTCGACGTCCAGGCCGGAGTCGGTCTCGTCGAGGACGGCGATCTTCGGCTTGAGCAGCTCGAGCTGGAGGATCTCGTGGCGCTTCTTCTCGCCGCCGGAGAAGCCCTCGTTCAGGTTGCGCTGGGCGAAGGCGGCGTCGATGGACAGGGCGTCCATACCGGCCTTCAGGTCCTTGGCGAACTGGCGGAGCTTGGGGGCCTCGCCGTTCACGGCGGTGACCGCCGAGCGCAGGAAGTTGGAGACGGAGACGCCGGGGACCTCGACGGGGTACTGCATGGCGAGGAACAGGCCGGCGCGGGCGCGCTCGTCCACCGACAGCTCGAGCAGGTCGACGCCGTCCAGCAGGACCTGGCCGCCGGTGATGGTGTACTTCGGGTGGCCGGCGATCGCGTAGGCGAGCGTGGACTTGCCGGAGCCGTTGGGGCCCATGATGGCGTGGGTCTCGCCGGACTTCACGGTCAGGTTGACGCCGCGCAGGATCTGCTTGTCCTCGACGGCGACCTGCAGGTCGCGGATCTCAAGGGTTGACCCCGAGCGGACTCGGCTCGAATCAGACACTATGACTCCTTCGAGAGCGAGACGAGCACGTCGTCGCCGTCGATCTTGACTCGGTAAACGGGAACGGGCTTGTTGGCGGGCGGGCCGGTGGGCTTGCCCGAGCGCAGGTCGAAGCACGAGCCGTGCAGCCAGCACTCCAGCGTGCCGTCGTAGACCTCGCCCTCGCTGAGCTTGACCTCGGCGTGGGAGCACACGTCGTGCAGCGCGTGGACCTCGCCGCCCTGGCGGACCAGGGCGACGGGGGTGTCGCCGACCTCGACGCCGATCACTCCCCCGTCGGGGATGTCGGCGAGCTTGCAGACGGTCTCGAACGTCACCGCTCGAGCTCCGCCTCGACCCTGGCGAACACGCGCTCGCGGAGCTCGGGGACCTCGATCTTCTCCAGCAGCTGCGCGAAGAAGCCCCGGATGACCAGGCGCCGGGCCTCGTCGAACGGGATGCCGCGGGCCTGCAGGTAGAAGATGTGCTCGTCGTCCAGCCGGCCGGAGGCGCTGGCGTGGCCCGCCCCGGCGACCTCACCGGTGAGGATCTCCAGGTTCGGCACCGAGTCGGCGCGGGCGCCGTCGGTGAGCAGCAGGTTGCGGTTGAGCTCGTAGGTGTCGGTGCCCTCGGCCTCGACCCGGATGATCACGTCGCCGATCCAGACCGTGTGGGCGCTCTCGCCCTGCAGCGCGCCCTTGTAGACCACGTTGCTCTTGCAGTCAGGCTGCGAGTGGTCCACCAGCAGGCGGTGCTCCAGGTGCTGGCCGGCGTCCGCGAAGTACAGGCCGGTCAGGTCGGCGTCGCCGCCGGGGGCGGTGTAGGCGACCGACGGCGAGAGCCGTACCAGGTCGCCGCCGAGGGTGACCGTGAAGCTGCGGAAGGTCGCGTCCCTGCCCAGCCGGGCGTGGTGGTGGGAGACGTGCACCGCGTCGTCGGCCCAGTCCTGCAGGCTGACGACCTTCAGCGTGGCGCCGTCGCCGACGACGAACTCGACGTTGTCGGCGTAGACCGCGCTGCCGGTGTGCTCCAGCACGACGACGGCCTCGGCCATCGGCTCCAGCACGACGACGGTGTGGCCGAAGGCCGCGCCCTCGCCCGAGCCGGTGAAGGTGATCACGGTCGGTTTGGAGGCGACCGCCTCGCGCGGGAAGGTGACCACGGTCGCCTTCTCGAAGGAGGCGTAGGCCTGCGCGCTGACCCGGTCGGCCGGCACGTAGGCCGCGCCGATGCGGGCGTCGCCGCGGCCGGCGGTCTCCACCGCGGCCTCGGGGGCCGCGTCCACGGTCACCAGCACGTCGCCGGAGGCGGCGGCGGTGCCGTCGTGCAGGCCCTTCAGCCGCGAGAGCGGAGTGAAGCGCCACTCCTCCTCGCGGCCGGTCGGAACCTCGAAGTCGGCCGGGTCGTAGGACGACTTCGCGTGCAGGCTCGACAAGGGTTTGGTTTCCAGGCCCATCAGCCGACGGCCCCTTCCATCTGCAGCTCGATCAGGCGGTTCAGTTCCAGCGCGTACTCCATCGGCAGCTCGCGCGCGATCGGCTCGACGAAGCCGCGCACGATCATCGCCATCGCCTCGTCCTCACCCAGGCCGCGGCTCATCAGGTAGAAGAGCTGGTCGTCGGAGACCTTGGAGACGGTGGCCTCGTGCCCCATCGACACGTCGTCCTCGCGGACGTCGACGTAGGGGTAGGTGTCGGAGCGGCTGATCTGGTCGACCAGGAGCGCGTCGCACTTGACCGTGCTGGCGCTGCCGTGCGCGCCCTCCTCGATCTGGACCAGACCGCGGTAGGAGGTGCGGCCGCCGCCGCGGGCGACGGACTTGGAGATGACGGTGGAGGAGGTGTGCGGGGCCAGGTGCACCATCTTGGCGCCGGCGTCCTGGTGCTGGCCCTCACCGGAGAAGGCCACGCTCAGCGTCTCGCCCTTGGCGTGCTCGCCCATCAGGTAGACGGCCGGGTACTTCATGGTGACCTTGGAGCCGATGTTGCCGTCGATCCACTCCATGGTCGCGCCCTCGTAGGCCACGGCGCGCTTGGTGACCAGGTTGTAGACGTTGTTCGACCAGTTCTGGATGGTCGTGTAGCGGCAGCGGGCGCCCTTCTTCACGATGATCTCCACGACCGCGCTGTGCAGCGAGTCGGAGGAGTAGATCGGCGCGGTGCAGCCCTCGACGTAGTGGACGTAGGAGTTCTCGTCCACGATGATCAGGGTCCGCTCGAACTGGCCCATGTTCTCGGTGTTGATCCGGAAGTAGGCCTGGAGCGGGATCTCGACGTTGACGTTCGGCGGCACGTAGATGAAGGAGCCGCCGGACCAGGTCGCGGTGTTCAGCGCGGCGAACTTGTTGTCGCCGACCGGGATGACCGAGCCGAAGTACTCCTTGAAGAGCTCCTCGTGCTCGCGCAGGCCCGTGTCGGTGTCGACGAAGATGACGCCCTTCTCCTCGAGGTCCTCACGGATCTTGTGGTAGACGACCTCGGATTCGTACTGGGCCGCGACGCCGGCGATGAGGCGCTGCTTCTCCGCCTCCGGGATGCCGAGCTTGTCGTAGGTGTTCTTGATGTCCTCGGGCAGCTCGTCCCAGGAGGCGGCCTGCTTCTCGGTGGAGCGCACGAAGTACTTGATGTTGTCGAAGTCGATGCCGGAGAGGTCGGCACCCCAGTTGGGCATGGGCTTCTTGCCGAAGAGGCGCAGCCCCTTCAGGCGGAGGTCCAGCATCCACTCCGGCTCGTTCTTGAGCGCGGAGATGTTGCGGACGACCTCCTCCGACAGGCCTCGCTTCGCCGCGGCGCCGGCCACATCAGAGTCGGCCCAGCCGAACTTGTAATTCCCGAGGCCTTCCAGCTCCGGGCGGTCGGTGACAGTCACCTTCCGGTCTCCTTGCTCGATTCGTCGATCGTTCTATGACGGGGCGGGCTCACGTGGGTGGTGCACACTCCGTCGCCGTGGGCGATGGTCGCGAGCCGCTGCACGGGAGTGCCGAGGATCTGCGCGAACGCCTCCGTCTCGGCCTCGCACAGCTGCGGGAACTCCGCGGCCACGTGCGCCACCGGGCAGTGGTGCTGGCACAGCTGCTCGCCGCCGACCTCGGCCTTGCTCGCCGAGGCGGCGTAGCCGTCGGCCGAGAGCGCCTCGGCCAGGACGCGGACCCGCTGGTCGGCGGGGACCTCGTCCATCCCGGAGCGCAGGCGGCCGACCAGGCCGGACACCTGCGACCGCGCGAAGTCGGCCACGGCCTCCTCGCCCAGGCGGTCGGCGAGGAAGCGCAGCGCGCTCCCCGCCAGGCCGTCGTAGGCGTGCTCGAAGGCGCTGCGCCCGGCGTCGGTGATGGCGAACAGTTTCGCCGGCCGTCCCCGGCCACGCTGCCCGCGGGGCCGCGCCGTACGGGGTTCGATCATCCCGTCGGCGAGCAGCGCGTCCAGGTGGCGGCGGACGGCGGCGGGGGTGAGCCCGAGCCGTTCACCGAGGGCGGCGGCGGTGATGGGTCCGTGTTCCAGGATGAGCCGGGCGACGCGCGCGCGCGTGCCGCTCTCGGCGGGCACGCCGGAATGCCGCGCTTCGGCGGCCTCCCGCATGTCCGACGTCCGGTTCACGTATTTCACAACATCAGTGTGGCGTAATTACTTCCCCCCTGCCAAACCGGAGGGACATTCCTTGCCAATGCAATGCATCACTCAGGGAAGGCTTACCTAACCTGCGGAAACGCTCCGGTCCGGTCGCCACAGACCGGCGAAGGCCGCCAGGGCCGCGACGGCGAACACCGCCAGCACGGCGGCCATCGGCAGCGCCGAGCCGCCGCCGCCGAGACCCACCAGGGGCGCCGCGAGACCGCCGAGCGCGAACTGCAGGACGCCCAGCAGCGCCGACGCGCTCCCG
>NZ_CDRNDK010000265.1:0-8945 GCF_977012225.1 Planomonospora algeriensis
CCTTTCACTAATCGATTAGTGAAAGGGTGGATTACGGTGATCGCGGAAGTCAAGTCATGGCCGGAGAGCGGTCAGTCGCACTCCTCGATGGACCGGTAGCCGGGGACGTCCTCGAGCCGGTGGTAGACGGGCAGGCCGCGCTCCCGGGCGATCCGGACGTCCTGGTCGGCGCCGGTGGACTCGCCGGGCAGCCGCAGCACCGCGTCGCAGTGCCGCAGCAGGCGTTCCGCGGTGGGGTACATGATCTGCTCGGCCACCGGGTCGGCCGGTCCGGTGCCGCCGGCGCCGCGCAGCACGGGGAGCGCGACCCACTCGCCGATCATGGGGACGTGACCGCTGCGGAAGATCGGCCACGCCGCCTCCTCCAGCCGGGCCAGGTTGCGTGCCATCAGATCCGGGTCGTCATCGGTGCCCGAGCGGTACGGGCCTGCGATCAGAATGAGCATGGTGCCGACCATATCGTGCAATAATCGGAAAAAACAAGGAGAAACGTGCATGCTTGCCGCTCAACGCCGTGACCTGCTGCTCGAACGCCTGCACAGGGACGGCCGCATCGTCGCCAAGGACCTCGCCGCCGAACTCGGCATGTCCGAGGACAGCATCCGCCGCGACCTGCGCGACCTCGCCGCAGCGGGCCTGTGCCAGCGCGTGTACGGCGGCGCGCTGCCCGCGTCGCCCGCGACGGCCGACTACGCCGCACGCCAGGACGTCCAGGTGTCCGGCAAACGGCGGGTGGCGGCCGCCGCGGCCGCGCTGGTCCGGCCGGGTGGCACGGTGATCCTCGACGGCGGCACGACCGCACTGGCCGTCGTGCACGCGCTCCCCCCGGACCTGCGGGCCACCGTCGTGACGCACAGCCCGACCGTGGCGAGCGCGCTGGCCGACCACCGGGACGTGGAGGTCTACCTGATCGGCGGGCGGCTGTTCAAGCACTCGATGGTCGCCTGCGGCGCCGCCGCGATGGAGGCCGCGCGGGGACTGAACGCCGACCTCTTCCTGCTCGGCGTGACCGGCGTCCACCCCGAGGCGGGGCTGACCACCGGTGACGCCGACGAGGCCGCGATGAAACGCGCCCTGGCGCGCCGGGCCGCCGACACCTACGTGCTGGCGAGCTCGGAGAAGATCGGCGCGGCCTCCCGGTTCGCCGTGCTGCCCCTGGCCGAGATCGCCGGAGTGATCACCGACGCGAACGCGGACGATCCGACGGTGCGGGCGCTGGGCGTGCCGGTCGTCCACGCCCCGTAGCGGCTCACCCGGGGGCGTCCGTCGAGCGGTCGCCGTCGTGCTCGCGGAGAGCCTCGACCAGACGGTCCACCCCCGGGTCGTCGCGCCCGGCCAGGCAGAGGTCGAACAAGGGGGCGGCGTGCAGGGTGACCGGGACGAATCGAGGGGAGGGAGGCGGCGGCGGAGCGATCAGCAGGGCGATGCCCGCTCGGGCTTCGACGAGGGAGACCGCCGTCGGAAGGTCCCAGGCCTCGTGGACGTCACCGGCCCGGACGCCGGCGCCGCCGAGCCAGACATCGATGGCGCGGTGCAGTCCCGGCCCCGCCGCGCGGGCGTGGAGGACGAGCGGCTCGCCCGCGAGATCGGTCCTGGAGATGACGGACCTGCCCGCCAGAGGGTGACCGGCCGGCGACGCGATCGACACGTCGATCCGCACCTACGCCAACAACAACCGCTACCCCTGGACCCCCTCGCATGACCGGTGGCCGGTCGTCGAGGCCCCCACCGGCATCACGTTCGTCGGCTACGAGAATCCACCGGGAGTGACCACCGCGCAGCGCGTACGGCATTTCCTCGAGAGCGACCGCGCCGCCTGGTACAACCACGTCAACGTCACCGCGCACGACCGCGGCGGCCACTTCATCCCGTGGGAGATCCCGGACGAGTGGGTCGACGACCTGCGCCGGACCCTGCGCGGACGGCGCTGAGGCCTGTCCCGCCGTACGCCTCCTGGTTCCGGCTGCTCCGCCCCGATCGGATCCGGTCCGGAGATCTCCGGTGATGTCCCCGGCCCGGTCCGGTGACGTCCCCGGCAGGGGAGAGCGCGTCGTAGGGTGTGCCGGAAGCGGCCGGAAGCCTCCGCCGGGGACACCCGGGGAAGGCGTGCCGGACGGACGGCTATCACGAGGAGACCGGTGATGTCCCACCCTCTCGGCACGCGGCCCGTGCCCCGGCGCACCCCGCTCGACGCGGAGGAGAGAGTCCGGGCCGAGGCGAACTTCGTCCCGCTCGTCACGCAGATGCTGGCCGCCGAAGGGCGGTTCAGGGTGACCGCCGACACCCCGGAGATGGTGGAGCTGTTCCAGGCGGTCGCCCGCAGGGCGGGTGACGTGCTCCGGCGGCCCGTGGTCAGCTACGCCAACGGCAGGGACATCGTGATCACTTTCGGCGGCGAGGGCGCCCCCGGCCTCACCGGCTGAGGCGCCCGCTCACCGCGCGGTCACCGGGGAGCCCGCTCACCGCGCGGCCATCGCGGAGCCCGCTTACTGCGGGTCACCGGGGAGCCCGCTCACCGCGCGGCCGCCGCGGAGCCCGGCCGGGAGCGGAGATCAGGGCGAACCCGCCCGGGACGTCCACCATGCCGTCGACCAGCAGGTCGGCGCGCTCGCGGGTGCGGTCGGCGGCGAACCACGCGTCCTCGGCGCGCATCCAGGTCCGCCACTGCGGCTCCAGGTGCGCGCCGTCCCGGGCCAGGCGCGGGCCAGCCGCAGCTCGCGCGGCGCCTCCACCCACACCGCGTAGGCGACCGGGGCCGTACGGCGGGCCGTGCTCACGCCCTCCAGCACCAGGACGGCGCGACCGGCACGTCCACCCGCTCGGCGAACACGCCCCGCGCCCAGTCGTAGCGCCGGTAGCCGCCGGCCCGGCCCGCCGCCAGCGGGCCGAGCACCTGGTCCTCGACGTGCTCGAACCAGGCGGCCGGCGGCTCGTCCCACGGCACCGGGAAGTCGTCGCTGTGGACGACCTGGGCGTCCAGCGCGCGGGCGAGTCGCCCGGCGAAGGTGGTCTTCCCCGAGCCGCCGGGCCCGTCCACCGCGACGAGCCGCACCGGCCCGCACGACGGCGGCAGCGCCCCGACCGCCGCCGCCAGCTCCGGGAAGGAGATCATGGTGGCCATCCCCTCATCGTGCCACCCGGCCGCGCGGGGCCGCGGGCAGGGAGCGGCAGGGATCGTGCCACCCGGCCGCTCGGGACGGACGGGCTGGGAGCCGTCGGGAATCGTGCCGCCCGGCCGCGCGGAAGCGGCGGGGCAGGAAGTCGGCGGGGGAGGAGACACGGAGGTTACCCGCGGGTATCGTTCCGGGCGGAGACCTGGTGCGTCCGCCGTGCGCCCCCGTGCCTTTCCCGGCCCTGTTCGGCTAGGATCGGCGACTCTCACCCGGAGGTCGATCTTGCAGGGAGCCTTTGGCGACATCGTCGTCCTGGACCTGTCCCGCGCGCTGGCCGGGCCGCACGCCGCGCAGATGCTCGGCGACCTCGGCGCCAGAGTGATCAAGGTGGAGCACCCCGACGGGGGCGACGAGTCACGGGGCTGGGGCCCGCCCTTCGTCGGCCCCGAGGGCGACATCTCCACCTACTTCCTGGCCGCCAACCGCAACAAGCTCTCGGTCGCGCTCGACCTCAAGTCCGCCGAGGGCCGGGACCTGGTCGAGCGCCTGGTACGGCAGAGCGACGTGCTGATCGAGAACTTCCGGACCGGTGTCCTGGACCGGCTCGGCTTCCCCGTCGAGCGGCTGCACGAGCTCAACCCCCGCCTGGTCGTCCTGTCGATCACCGGTTTCGGCCACGACGGCCCCGAGGGCGGCCGGCCCGGCTACGACCAGATCGCCCAGGGCGAGGCGGGGCTGATGAGCCTCACCGGCCCGTCGTCCGCCGAACCGTACCGGGTGGGCGCCTCGATCGCCGACCTGCTCGCCGGCATCCACGGTGCCTACGGCGTGGCCGCCGCCCTGTACGAGCGGGAGCGGACCGGCCGGGGGAAGGTCGTGCGGACCTCGCTGCTGGCCGCGGTGACCGGCGTGCACTCCTACCACGGCACCGCCTGGACGGTCGGCGGACAGGTGCCCGGGGCGGGCGGCAACCACCACGCCTCGATCGCCCCCTACGGCGCGTTCCGCTGCGCCGACGGCATGATCCAGATCGCGGCGGCCAACGAGGGGCAGTGGCGGAAGGTCGCCGCCCTGCTGGGCGTCGATGCCGAGGACCCGCGGTACGCCACGAACCGGGAGCGGTTCACCCACCGCGACGAGCTGATCGCCGACATGGAGAAGGCGCTCGCCGCCCACGACCGCGCCCACTGGCTGGCCGCGCTCGGCGGGATCGGCGTGCCCGCCGGGGCGATCCGCTCCATCGACGAGGTCTACGCCTGGGAGCAGACGCGCTCGCAGGGACTCGTCGTGACGGTGGACCACCCGGTGCTCGGCCCGGTCGAGCTGCCCGGCCCGCCGCTCCGCTTCGACGGTGAGCCGCCCCGCGCGCACACCGCCCCGCCCGCCCTCGGCCAGCACGGCGACGAGGTGCTGGCCTGGCTCGAGGAGCGGGAGAGGTGAGACCGGACCGGCCGGACGCGCGGACCCTGATCGGGGCCGTCCTCGACCCCGGCACGTGGCGGTCGTGGGACTCCCCGCCCGCCGACCCCGCCGAGCCGGGGTCCGACTACGCGGCGGAGCTGGCGGCGGCGCGGGCCCGCTCCGGCTACGACGAGTCGGTCGTCACCGGGGAGGGCCTGCTCGACGGGCGCAGGGTCGCGGTCGTCGCGTGCGAGTTCTCCTTCCTGGCCGGGTCGATCGGGCTGGCCGCGGCCGAGCGGCTCACCGCCGCGGTCGAGCGCGCCACCGCCGAGGGGCTCCCGCTGCTGGCCGCCCCGGCCTCCGGGGGGACCCGGATGCAGGAGGGCGCGCTCGCCTTCACCCAGATGGTGAAGATCACCGCTGCGGTGGCCGCGCACCGCGCCGCGGGCCTGCCGTACGTCGTCTACCTGCGCCATCCCACCACCGGCGGGGTGTTCGCCTCCTGGGGCTCCCTCGGGCACGTCACCGCGGCCGAGCCGGGCGCGCTGATCGGCTTCCTGGGGCCGCGGGTCTTCGAGTCGCTGCACGGCTACCCCTTCCCCGAGGGGGTGCAGGTCGCCGAGAACCTCTTCGCGCACGGCCTGGTCGACGCCGTCGTCTCCGCCGAGGACGCCCGCCAGATCGCGATCCGGGCGCTGGCCGTGCTCTGCGCCCCGCGCGACGGCCTGGATCCCGGGCCCGAACCGGACGGGAGCGTCCCGGCGGTCGGCGCCTGGGAGGTCGTCACCCGTTCCCGCCGGGACGACCGGCCCGGCGTGCGGGAGCTGCTGCGGTCCGGCGCCTGCGACGTCACCCCGCTCAACGGCACCGGCACCGGCGAGAACGACCCCGGCCTGCTGCTGGCCCTGGCCCGGTTCGGCACGGCTCCCGCGGTCGTGCTCGGCCAGGACCGGTACCGCCAGCGGTCCGTGGCGCCGCTCGGCCCGGCCGGGCTCCGGGTGGCGCGGCGCGGCATGCGCCTGGCCTCGGAGCTGGGCCTGCCGCTGGTCACCGTGATCGACACGGCCGGCGCCGCGCTGTCGAAGGCGGCCGAGGAGGGCGGCCTGGCCGCCGAGATCGCCCGCTGCCTGGCCGACCTGGTGATGCTCGACGCCCCGACGGTCTGCCTGCTGCTCGGCGAGGGCGCGGGCGGCGCGGCCCTCGCGCTGCTGCCGGCGGACCGCGTGCTGGCCGCCCAGCACGCCTGGCTCTCCCCGCTGCCTCCGGAGGGGGCCTCGGCGATCCTCTACCGGAGCGTGGACTTCGCTCCGGAGATCGCCGCCGCCCAGGGGGTGAAATCCACCGACCTGCGCCGGGACGGCATCGTGGACCGGCTCGTCCCGGAGTCGCCCGACGCCGCCTACGAGCCGGAGGAGTTCTGCCGCCGGGTGGGCGCCGCGCTGCAGTACGAGATCGCCCGCCTGCTGGCCGGGGACCCGGCGGACCGGCTCACCGCCCGGCTCGCCCGCTACCGTCGGCTCGGGCTGTAGCGGGCCGGTCGTGTGGGAGGGGCGGGGGCTACGGCTCGGACTTGGCCGGGGTGAGCGGGACCGGGACGCGCTCGATCCGGACGGAGACGACCTCGTCGCGGGGGACCACCACCTCGTAGGCGCCGTGGTCGACCATCCAGTAGCCCAGCGCCTCGGCCTTCAGCCCGCTGTGCCCGGTGTAGGCGATGTGCAGGCTCTCCTCGCCGCCGTCCTCCGTGGCGTCCAGGACCAGGCACGGCTCGCCGCCGAACGCGCCGACCGTGCGGACCAGCACCAGCCACTCCAGGTCCTCCCGGGCGACCGCGGCCCGCCAGTAGCCCCGGGCGGCCTCGAAGCCGTCGGCGGCCTCCTCGCTGAACAGCACGACCTCGCCCGCGTCCGGGCCCAGGGCCGCCGCGTAGGTGCGCTCCCGGTAACCGGCGACGAAGCCCGAGGCCACCGGCTCGATCTCCGCGCTCATGAGGCCGGCCGCCAGGTCAGGCCGTCGTAGAGGGCGAAGGGACGCTCCTCCCGGTCGATGGTCACGTGGATGATCTCTGCCCCCGGGGGGATCGGCATCGGCATGGTGTGGAACTGCGGCACGACGTGCTCGCGCGAGGTGGTGAAGCCGTTCCCGGCGAACGGCGGTGAATCGTTCCAGTCACCGCCCATGTGCGGGCCGTACGGCACGACGTAGGTGTCCACGTCCCGGGCGAACCACCGCAGGAGGTAGAGCTCGGGCACGGTGACGTCCAGCTCCGAGCCGTCGAACCCCAGGTCGAGGCCCATGAAGAGCTGCGCGGGGGTGGTCAGCCGGACGCAGTCCTGCACCCGGTAGACGTACCCCGAGATCACGGTCCGCTGGCCGGCCAGGTAGGGCACGAGCAACCGGGGCGGGATGACCTTCTGCATCTGCGTTCTGCGTCCAGGTGGCTCACTCACGGGTCGCATTTTACGATCTATTGACCGGCAGTCGCCGGTGTTCGAGGCACGGGAGGGCATTGCGGGTGACAATCGTGACCTGAGGGTCCAGAACGCACGTCTGCACGGCGGGGGTCGGGCCCAGGTCGGCGCGGACCACGCCCATAGGGTCGACCAGCAGGCTCCGGCCGATGCCGAAGCCGTCGGCGGCCTCCGGGTTCGGCGCCTGGCCAACGGCCGCGGTCCAGGTGGTGTTCTCGATCGCGCGGGCCCGGACCAGGGTCGTCCAGTGCTCCTCCTTCATCGGCCCCGACCCCCACGCGGCGATCACCGCGAACAGGTCGGCCCCGAGGTCCGCCAGCGCCCGGGTCAGCTCGGGGAAGCGCAGGTCGTAGCAGGTGACCAGGCCGACCCGGATCCCGGCCAGCTCCACGACCACCGGCTCGTCGCCCGGCTCGACCAGCTCGGACTCGCGCGCCCCGAAGGAGTCGAACAGGTGGATCTTGCGGTAGGCGGCCTTCAGCTCCCCGTCGGGGCCGACGGCCACCGCGGTGTTGCGCACCCGCGGCGCGCGCCCGTCCCCGGCAGCGGTCCCGGCGTCCGGCTCTGTGCCCGGCGCGGTGCCCGGGTCCGCGCCTGACTCGAACACCCCGGCGATCACGGCCAGGCCGTGAGCGCGGGCGGACTCGGCCAGTCCGGTGACGAACGGCCCGTCCAGCGGCTCGGCCAGCCCGGTAATGCGCCGGCCGTACCGGGTGAGCGCGGCCTCGGGGAAGATCGCCAGCTCCGCGCCGTCGGCGGCGGCCCGCTCGATGGAGCGGCGGACCTGGTCGAGGTTGGCGGAGGGGTCGGTGGAGACCGGGATCTGGCACAGGGCGATGCGGGTCACGGCTCCGACCCTATCCGGCGGTTCGGGACCCGTTCCATCCACGTCAGGCACCGCCACACCCACTCCAACGGGCCGTACCGGAACCGGGCCAGCCACCAGCGGCTGAAGACAGCCTGGCCGGCCAGTACGGCCACCGCCAGCGCCACTCCCGACAGCCGGGTCGGGTCGGCGGTCAGCGGCGGCAGCGCCAGCAGGATGACCGGGGTGCTCATCAGGTAGTTCGTCAGCGCCACCCGGCCGAGCGGGTTGAGGACGGCCGTGAGGGGGCCGCGCAGCCGGGTGCGCAGGAGCAGCAGCAGCCCGGTGCAGTAGGCCGTCGCGCAGGCCAGCCCGGCGGCGGTATAGAGGCCCGTCGCGTACGTGCCGTTCCACAGCCAGACGAGCCACCCGCCCGCGGCCGCGCTCGCCAGGAAGGCGGGGAGCAGCAGGCGCTCGGGCGGGCGGTACTCCATCAGGGCCGCCCCGATCAGGAACAGCCCCGGGACGAGCACCACCACGAACACCCCGTGGACGATGATCCCGCCGCCGCGGGGGATCGCCCACGCCGTCGTGGCGATCCCCAGCAGCAGCACCGCCGAGCGCGGCAGGAACGAGGCGGGCAGCAGCACCAGCATCCCGAAGAGCGCGTACGGCAGCAGCACCTCGCCGGGGTTGACCGCCCAGTGCACGGCGCCGAAGCAGGCCAGTACGGCCAGGCGGCGCAGCAGCGCCAGGCGGGGGCGCGGGGTCCGCCCGGCGGCGGAGCGGAGGAACAGCACGAAGCTCAGGCCGAACAGGAACGAGAAGATCGGGTAGAACCGGCCCTGGAGCAGGTTCTCCACCGCCCAGTCGGCGGGGGTCCGTCCCGGGTCCTCCAGGTGGCCGCGGGTGTGCTGCCAGGTGTTGACCACCATGATCCCGCAGATGGCGAAACCGCGGAGCGCGTCCAGCTCATGAAGCCTGCGTGTCACCGGGCCACCCTATTCGTCTGTTAAGCGCGGAGAGACCGTCAGCGGCTCGCGCGGAATTGATGTCAGCGGCTTCCGCTGGGACTCTGCAGGCAAGAGTTAACCTTGATCTTTCGTGCGCCCAGCAGAACGGGAGGTGAAGCCGTGACCTAGCGGCTGATCATGC
>NZ_CDRNDK010000266.1:0-8940 GCF_977012225.1 Planomonospora algeriensis
GGCCGGGCCGGGGCCGGCCGCTACGCCGGCTCAGTCCCGCCGCGAGCGGCGGCGACGAACTCCCGGATGAGCCCGGCGTCCTTCACGCCGGGCGCGATCTCCACCCCGCTCGAAACGTCGACCCCCCACGGGCGCGCCTCGGCGATCGCGCGGGCCACGTTCGACGGGTCGAGGCCTCCGGCCAGCATCCAGCGGCCCTCCGGGCGCCCGCGCACCGCGGCCCAGTCCCACGGCTCGCCCGAGCCCGGCCGGGGCGCGTCGACGATCAGCAGATCCTCGTCGAAGGCGCCGCAGCGCAGGTCCGCGCCCGCCGCTCCCGCGCGCACCAGCGTGAGGCCGAGGTCCTTCAGGGCGGTGAAGTCCCCGTGCGGGTGATCGCCGTGCAGCTGGACGGCGCGCACCCCGGACTCCAGCGCGGCCGCCCGCACCTCCTCCGGCGCCTCTCCGGCGAACACCGCCACGGTCAGGACGTGCGCGGGCACCGCCGCGGCCAGCTCCCGCGCCTGCTCCGGAGTGATCCGCCGGGGACTGCGGGTGAGGACGAAACCGATCGCGTCCGCGCCCACCTCGACCGCCGCGGCCACATGCCCGGGCTCTCGCAGCCCGCAGATCTTCACGTACACGCTGTGCACCCTAAGGCCTGTCCGGTGAATCCACACGCATGAGGCCGCCGCGGCACCGGGTCGCGGTCGTCGTCCACCGGCGGCGCCTCATCCGCCGACCGGCGTGCTGGCGGGCGCGAGCCCGCGGTCCTTGACAGGCCGCGATCCGGCGCGGTAGAAAACCATCTGGTTATAGAACTGGAAGGTAATCAATATGGCTGCCGACGTTCTCGACGCGACGTTCGCCGCGCTGGCCGACCCGACCCGGCGAGCGATCCTCGCCCGGCTGATGGAGGGCGAGGCCACGGTGACCGAGCTGGCCGAGCCGTTCGCGATGAGCCAGCCAGGCATCTCCAAGCACCTGCGGGTGCTGGAGCGCGCCGGGCTGGTCTCCCGGGGTCGCGACGCGCAGCGCAGGCCCTGCCGGCTGGAGGCCGCCCCGCTCAAGGATGCCGTCGACTGGCTGGCGGGCTACCGCTCCTACTGGGAGGAGAGCTACCAGCGGCTGGACGCCCTGCTCGGCGAGCTCGACCACCACGGGCCGGACGCCGCAGAGCAGGGGACCCCGTGACCCCGCGGCAGGCGCAGGGCGGAGGCCTGACGGTGCGGGCGCTGCCCGGTGCCGGCCTCATGCTCACCAGGACCTTCACCGCTCCCCGCCGGCTCGTCTTCGACGCCTACACCCGGCCCGAACTGCTCCGGCGGTGGCACGGCGCGCGCGGCTGGCACCTCGTCGTCTGCGAGGTCGACCTGCGTCCGGGCGGCGCCTGGCGCTTCGTCTCACGCGGCCCGGACGGCGCCGAGATGGGCCTCGGCGGGGTGTTCCACGAGATCGACGCGCCCGGCCGGCTGGTCCAGAGCGAGGTCCACGACGGCTGGGAGGAAGGCGAAGCCCTCGTCACGACCGTCTTCGACGAGCGGGACGGCCGGACCGCGATGACCACCACGGCGCGCTACCCCTCGCGGGAGGTCCGCGACAGCGTGCTCCGCACCCCCATGGAACGCGGCGCGGGCGAGGCGTACGACCGTCTCGCCGGGATGCTCACCGAGATGACACTGAAAGGCGGACCACGATGACCGACACCCGGCCCACTCCGGCCCGGCCCACGCAGACCGAGATCCCGGCCGACCTCGCCGACGTCCCGGCGGACCCCGCCGCGCCGCCGGTCCGCCCCGGCATGTTCCTCCTCGAACTCGTCCCGGTGCCCGTCACCGACATCGACCGGGCCAAGGCCTTCTACGCCGACCGCCTCGGTTTCCAGGTGGACGTCGACGTGCGGCCTGCGGACGGGGTCCGCGTCGTCCAGCTCACCCCGCCGGGCTCGGCCTGCTCGATCACCCTGACCGAGGGCATCGAGTCCCTCGACATGCCGGCCGGCACGCTGCGCGGCCTGCACCTGGTGGTCAGCGACATCGAGAAGGCCCGCGCGGAGCTCATCGGGCGCGGCACGGACGTGGAGCCGGTCGAGGACCTGGGCGGCGTCTACTATGCCCGTTTCGCCGACCCGGACGGCAACACCTGGACGCTCCAGCACATGCCCTGGCGCGTCTGACGGCTCCCGGACGGGGATCGACCGGACGGGGATCGGCGGGCGGGGCGTCCCGGTCGTCCTGGCATCTGGCAGCATGCAGGATGTATGTTGCGATTCCCCCCAGGGGCAAGGACGAGCAGGTTGACCACGGTCGAGGATCCGTTGACGGACGAACTGGCGGGCGCGTTCCTCCGGCAGCACCGCCGCTACACGAGCCACCAGGTGGCCGCGATGGCCGGCGTGCCGGTGTACCGCGCGCGGCGGTTCTGGCGCGCCTTCGGCTTCGCCAACGTCCCGGACGACGCGGTGGAGTTCACCGACTCCGACGTCGAGGCGCTCCGGACGCTGGTCGGCCTGGTGCGCGACGGGACCTACGACGAGGAGCACGCGCTCCTGGTGACCCGGTCGCTGGGCAGGGCCACCGCCCGGCTGGCCGAGTCGCAGGCCGTACTCGGGGCCGAGGTCCTCGACCAGGCCGGCGTCCCGCTCGGCGAGCGCGCATCCGCCTGGCGGACGCGGGCGGACCGGGTGGTGCCGGACCTGGAGCAGCTGCTGGTCTACGCCTGGCGGCGGCAGCTGGCCGCCGCGGCGGGCCGCGTCGTGGACCAGGAGACGAGCACCGTACGGCTGGCCGTGGGCTTCGCCGACCTGGTCGGGTTCACCCGGCTGAGCCGCCAGATCACCGAGACGGAGCTGGCCCGCCTCGTCGAGCGTTTCGAGAGCCGGTCGGCCGACGTCGTCACCTCCTCGGAGGGCCGGGTGGTCAAGACGCTCGGCGACTCGGTGCTGTTCGTCGCCGACACCGCCGCCGCGGCGGCCGAGATCGCCCTGCGGCTCGTGGAGGTCCACGCCCGGACCAGGGGCGTGCCCGCCCTGCGGGTGGGGCTGGCCGTCGGCCAGGTGATCGGCCGCATGGGCGACGTGTTCGGCACCACGGTCAACCTGGCCAGCAGGCTCACCGCGCTCGCCCCGGCCGACGCCGTGCTCGCCGGGCCCGCGGTGGCCGAGGAACTGGAGGGCGACGCCTCCTTCGAGCTGCGGCCGGTGAGCCCGCTGACCGTACGGGGGATGGGCGAGCTGGTCCCGTACGTCGTCTCCAGAGGGCCTTCCACAAGGCCGGGTTGATGACACCGTGGATGACATCACCGGCGGGCAGGGTCATCGACGCGTTGAGACCGACGTACTCATGGAAGGCTGACCATGGACACCGGAACCGCCATGACCTGGCTGACGGCCGAACGGCTGGACCTCACCGACTTCCTCGGTGGACTCGACCCGGACGAATGGCAGGCGGACTCGCTCTGCCCCGGCTGGACGGTCCACGACGTGGCCGCCGGCCGCGCCGCCGGGCTCGCCGGGCTGTCCGGCCTCGGCGCCGAGAAGATCGCGGCCACGCTGTGAACGCGCATCTCGAACGCGTCGCGGGCGGCTGGGACGCGGCGGTGGACGGCTACGAGGCGTACTTCGTCCCCCGCTTCGCCCCCTGGGTCTCCGGCGCGGTCGGGGCCGTCGCGTCCGGCGCTCTTCCCCCCGGTCCGATCCTCGTCCCCTGCTGCGGCACCTTTCCCGAACTCGATCTGCTGGTCGAGCACTTCCCCGACCGCGAGATCGTCGGCATCGACCTGTCCGCGGGCATGGTCGGCCGTGCCCGGCGGCGGGTGGCCGGACGGCCAGGCGTCACCGTGGTCGAAGGGGACGCCTCGACCCTCGACGCCGGCTGGACGGGCGGGTGCGGCGCCGTGGTGTCCGTGTTCGGCCTCCAGCAGCTGCCCCGGCCGGAGCGGGCCGTCCGGTCATGGCTGGCCGCGCTCGGGCCCGGCGGAATGCTCTCCGTCGTCTACTGGCCGGATGCCACGGAGTCCGACGGCCCGTTCGCCCTCATGGACGCGGTGGTCCGCCGGCATGTGCCGCCGGGGGACAGCGCCTGGGAGGACGAGCTCGTGCCCGCGCTGCACGCCCAGGGGGCGGTCATCGAGCGCGACGACCACCCCTCCCATCCACTGAGCCATCCCGGCGCGCCGGCCTTCTTCGACGCCTACACCCGGTCGGGGCCGCTGCGGGCGCTCGCCATCGCCCGCGGAGACGCCTTCATCGCCGGCCTCCGCCGGGAGTTCCTCCGCGACGCCCCGGAGGGCCGGTGGACCCACCGGCCCCTCGCCCGCCACATCGTCGCCCGGCGAACCGCCTCCAAAGCCCGGGGCGAGGCCTCCGACTCGCCATGAATCGCCATGGCCGGCCCGGAGCGCGCCCCCGGCAGCCGCACCGACGCCGACGGCCGGCACCTGATCAGAGGGCCCTCAGGAAGCGGGCGGCGAGGGGGGCGGCCGTGGCCGCGCCGCTCCCGCCGTTGCGGACGAGCACCGCGAAGGCCAGGTCGCCCCGGTAGCCGATGAACCAGGCGTGGGAGCGCGCTCCGGTGACCTCCGCGGTGCCGGTCTTGCCCGCCGTGTCCGGCGGCAGTCCCGCCTGGGCGGCCGTGCCCCGGGTGACCACGGCGCCCATCATCGCCCGGAGGCCTGCGGCCACGCCCTCGTCCAGCGGCACCGGGGCGGGCGCGTCGGCGGGCGGCTGCTCGGTGGTGATCGCGGGCCTCCAGGTGCCGCTCGCGACCGCGGCGGCGACCTCGGCCATGCACAGCGGGCTGGCCAGCACCGAGTTCTGGCCGATGGCGTCGGAGCCGAGGTCGTCCGCGGTGACGGCGTCCTGGATGCGGCAGGTGCTCTTACCGGGCTTCTTGCGGAAGCCGAACCGGTCGGCGGCCTCGGCCCGGAGGCCGCCGTCGCGCAGCCGCTCGTAGGCCTGCTGGGCGAAGGTGGTGTTGCAGGAGAGCGCGAAGGCCGTGGCCAGGGGCACGGTGCCGTGGTCGGCGCCGCCGTCGTTGTCGAAGTGCCGGCCGTTGGGGAGGGTGTAGCCTCCCGGGCACGGGACCGGGGAGTCCGGGGTCAGGCCGGTGCGCAGCAGCGCGGCGGCGGTCACCGCCTTGAACGTCGAGCCCGGCGGGTAGAGGCCCTCGAACGCCCCCTTGGCGCCCAGCGTGTCCGCCACCGCGCGCACCTGGCCGGTGGGGACGTCCACGGCCACGATCGCGGCGGGCAGCCCGACGCCGTCCAGGGCGCGGGCGGCGGCGGCCTGGACGCCCTGGGAGATCGTGGTCCGCGTGCCCGGCACCTCGGGGCGCGGGCGGCCAGCAGCACCCGGCCCGAGGGCTCCTCCACCAGTTCCACGTCGACCGCCGTGCCGTCCAGCCCGGTGTAGTGGTCGCCCGCCCTGCTGTCGCGGGGGAACGGCAGGCCCTCGCGGGTGAGCGTGGCGGGCCGGGGCACCGGGGTCTCCCTGCGGCGCAGGGTCCCGCCGGCGAGCGCGGGGTGCAGGGTCTCCGGGGACCAGAGCACCTTCCAGGAGCCGTCCCGCCGCGCCAGGCGCAGCACCGACGAGAACTCCCACCGGCCCAGCCCCGTGACCTCGCGTGCCCCGGTGAAGGGGACCTCGGCGGTCTCCCCGCCACCGGACGGGGCGCCGGGGGCCAGGGAGATCGACGTGACCTGCAGCTCGGCGCCGAACCTGCGGTGCCGGTCGGTGAAGTCGGGGGGCGGGTCGGCGACCAGGCCCGCCATGGCGGTCAGGTCTCCGGCCCGCCAGGCGTCGAAGTACCTCGCCGCGACCGGTCCTGGTCCGTCCGGCGGAGCGGGGGCGGGTGTCGGCGCGGACGCCGCAGGCGCGGGCGTCGGGGGAAGCGCGGAGGGCGCGGGCGTGAACACGGCCGACGGGGCGGGCTCGGGCTCGGAGCCGGGGACGGGCGACAGCTCCATGACCCGGGTGCGGGCCGGATCGGGCCGGGACCGCTCGGCCGCGGCCCCGTCGTCCCCGTCACCCCCGGTGTCCGCTCCGGCCACCAGTGAGTAGAGGCCGAACAGGGTGATCGCGATCGCCGCGGCGATCAACGCGAGGAACCGCCGGTCCCGCATCGCGTCCATCTTCCCCGTTTCCCATCGATCTGCGCCGAGGAGGAGATCGTAGGGCGGTGGGTGATCGGGGAACCATGCTTTTCCCCGATTATTCTGCTTTTCGTATTGAATAGGCGAATATGACGCGTTCCAGAACGCGGGTCGGCCCGCGGCCGGAAGGTTCCGCGTACGGGCCCCCGCCAGGTGCCGGCGCGTTCCCGGCGGTGCCCTCCGGCCGTTCCCGGCGGACCCTCCCCCAGGCGCTCCCGGCGGGCCGGCGCGGCGGCGCCCTCACAGGCGCTCGATGATGGTGACGTTGGCCTGGCCGCCGCCCTCGCACATCGTCTGCAGGCCGTACCGGCCGCCGGTGCGCTCCAGCTCGTGCAGGAGCGTGGTCATCAGCCGGGCGCCGGTGGCCCCGAGCGGGTGGCCGAGCGCGATCGCGCCGCCGTTCGGGTTGACCCGCGCCGGATCGGCGCCCGTCTCCTTCAGCCAGGCCAGCACGACCGGGGCGAAGGCCTCGTTGATCTCCACCACGTCGATGTCGCCGATCGCCATGCCCGCCTTCTTCAGCGCGTACGCCGTGGCGGGGATCGGCGCCGAGAGCATCCGGACCGGGTCCTCACCGCGCGCGGACAGGTGGTGTACGCGGGCGCGGGGGGCGCAGGCCGTGCACGCGCACCGCCTCCTCGGAGGCGATCAGCAGGGCCGCGGCGCCGTCGGAGATCTGCGAGGCCAGCGCCGCGGTCAGCCGGCCGCCCTCGACCAGGGTGCGCAGCCCGGCCATCTTCTCCGGCGAGGTGTCGCGGCGCGGCCCCTCGTCGTGCTCGACGCCCTCCAGCGGCGCGGTCTCCCGCGCGAAGCGCCCGGTGTCGACCGCCCGGGCCGCCCGCCGGTGCGACTCGCAGGCGAAGGCCTCCATCTCCTCCCGGGACAGGTCCCAGTGCTCGGCGATCATCTCGGCTCCGCGGAACTGGGAGACCTCCTGCCCGCCGTACCGGGCCCGCCAGCCCTTCGACCCGGTGAAGGGCGTGTCGAAGCCGAGCGCCTGCCCGGCGGTCATCGCGTACCCGATGGGGATCTGCGACATGCTCTGCACTCCGCCGGCGACCACCAGGTCGGCGGTGCCGGAGAGCACGGCCTGCGCGGCGAAGTGCACCGCCTGCTGCGAGGAGCCGCACTGCCGGTCGACCGTGACGCCGGGCACCTCCTCGGGCAGCCCGGCCGCCAGCCAGCAGGTGCGGGCGATGTCCCCGGCCTGCGGGCCGACCGTGTCCACGCACCCGAAGACCACGTCCTCCACCGCGGCCGGGTCGATCCCGGAGCGCTCCACCAGCGCGGTCAGCGCGTGCGCGCCCAGATCCGCGGGGTGCACCCCGGACAGGCCGCCGCCGCGCCGCCCCACGGGGGTGCGGACCGCCTCGACGATGTACGCCTCCGCCGTCCGGGAGGCCGCTCGGGGTGCCGCTCGGGGTGCCGTTCGGGGGGTCGTCCGGATGGCCACGGTGAACTCCTCAGGTCTCCAGGATCCCTTCCAGGACCATCACGATGTACTGCCGGGCGATCTCGTCCGCGCTCAGCGGGCCGTCGCTCCGGTACCAGCTCGCGGCCACCCAGACGGTGTCGCGGATGAAGCGGTAGATCAGGCCGGTATCGAGGTCGGCGCGGAACTCCCCGTCGAGGACGCCCCGGTCCAGCACCGAGAGCCACATCTCGCGGAAGCGCCGCATGGAGTCGAGCAGGTAGCCGAAGCGCGGGCTCGCCGCCAGGTGCCTGGACTCGTTCTGGTAGATCATGACCGCCGGGCGGTACAGGTCGATCATCCGGAACGACTCGGCGATCAGCTCGTGGAAGGTCTCGCGCGCGCCGAGCCCCGAGGCGGTGATGCGGTCGTAGGACGCCCACATGTCGGCCAGGAACGTCGAGAGGATCTCGTCGACCATCGACTCCTTGGAGTCGAAGTGGTAGTAGAGGCTGCCGCCGAGGATGCCCGCCGCGTCCGCCACCTCGCGGACCGTGGTGGCGGAGTATCCCCGGGACGCGAACACCTCCGCGGCCGTGGCGAGCAGCTCGGCCCGCCGCCCGGCGCGGGCGGTGGCGGCGCTGTCGGAGTCTCGGCGTCGTGGGCTCATGGGAGACGGACCTCTCAGGGGTGCTGGCTGGAGACGGAGACGACCTCTCCGGTCAGGTAGGAGGAGTAGTCGCTCGCGAGGAAGACGATAACGTTGGCGACCTCCCAGGGCTCCGCCGCGCGCCCGAGCGCCTCCTTGGCGGTGAGCTCGGCCAGCAGCTCCTCCGTGGTCACCTTGGCCAGGTTGGCGTGCATGGCCAGCGAGGGCGCCACCGCGTTGACCCGCACGCCGTACGGCGCCGCCTCGACGGCCGCGCACCTGGTCAGCGCCATGACCCCGGCCTTGGCCGCCGCGTAGTGGGCCTGGCCCTCCTGCGCCCGCCAGCCGACCACCGAGGCGTTGTTCACGATCACGCCGCGGCCCCGCGGCTGCATGAGCGCCAGGGCGGCCCGGGTGCAGCGCATGGTCCCGGTCAGCGTCACGTCGAGCACGCGGCTCCACTGCTCGTCGGTCATCTCGACGAGCCTGGCCGTGCCGCCGAGCCCGGCGTTGTTGACCAGCACGTCCACCGGCCCCAGGCGCTCCTCGGCGGCCGCGAACAGGGCGCGCACCTGCTCTTCGGAGGTCACGTCGCACGGCACGGCGGTCACCGTCCCGGCTCCGAACTCCTTCTCCAGTGCGGCCAGGGTCGCGGCCAGCCGCCGCTCGTGGGCGTCGCTCACCGCCACCCGGGCGCCCTCCTGCAGCAGGCGGCGGGCGCAGGCACCGCCGATGCCGGTGCCCGCGGCGG
>NZ_CDRNDK010000267.1:0-8931 GCF_977012225.1 Planomonospora algeriensis
GCCTCCCGGCAGCAGCGCCGAGGCCCGCGCGGGGTCCCCGGCGGAGAGCGCCCGGCGTCCCTCGGCGGCCAGCCGCTCGAACCGGCACGCGTCCACGGCCTCGGGATCGACGGCGATCAGGTAGCCCGCGGGGCGGCGGACGACCAGACCGTCGCCGCTGTCGCCGTCGCCCCGGTCGCCGAGGAGGGCACGGAGCCGGGAGACCTGCGCCTGGAGGGCTCCCACGGAGTCACCGGGAGCCCGGTCGACCCCGTAGAGGCCGCCGACCAGCCGCTCGACGGTGACGACCCGGCCCGCGTCGAGCAGCAGCATGGCCAGCAACGCCCGCAGCCGGGGCCCGCCGACGGCGACCGTGCGCCCGTCGCCGAGCCGGACCTCCAACGTCCCCAGGACACCGAACCGCATCTGGGGATTGTCCCAGGAACCAGGCGAATCCGGCGAACCCGGGAAGGGTCCGGGAACGCGGACGAGCCGTACGGGAGGGTCCCCGTACGGCTCGCGTGCGACCGTGGAGGCCGGTGAAGGCCCGTGGTCAGTGAAGGCCCGTGAAGGCACGGTCAGCGGGCGGTGACCTCGGCGAAGTGGCAGGCCACCGGGTGGCCGTTGCCCCGGTCGACGAGGGCGGGCTCCTCGACGGCGCAGATCTCCTGGGCCTTCCAGCAGCGGGTGCGGAAGCGGCAGCCGCTCGGCGGGTTCAGGGGGCTGGGCACGTCGCCGGTGAGGATGACGCGCTCGCGGGCGCGCTCCTCCTTCGGGTTGGCCGTGGGGGCGGCCGAGAGCAGCGCCTGCGTGTAGGGGTGCGCGGGGCGGTCGTAGAGGTCGTCCCGGGGACCGGTCTCGATGACCTTGCCCAGGTACATCACCGCGACCCGGTCGGAGATGTGGCGGACCACCGACAGGTCGTGCGCGATGAAGATGTAGGCCAGGCCGAGCCGCTCCTGCAGGTCCTCCAGCAGGTTCACCACGCCCGCCTGGACCGACACGTCCAGCGCCGAGACCGGCTCGTCCAGCACCAGCAGCTTCGGCTCCAGCGCCAGGGCGCGGGCGATGCCGACGCGCTGGCGCTGGCCGCCGGAGAACTCGTGCGGGTAGCGGTTGCCGTGCTCGGGGCTGAGCCCGACCAGGCGCAGCAGCTCGGCCACCCGGTCCGGGCCGCCGTCCTTCCAGAGCCCGTGGACCTTCAGCGGCTCGGCGATGATGTCGTTGACCGGCAGCTTCGGGTTGAGCGAGGCGTAGGGGTCCTGGAAGACGATCTGCATGTCCCGCCGCACCGGCTGGAGCTGCTTGGCCGGCAGGCCGACCAGTTCCCGGCCCTGGAACCGGACCGAGCCGGAGGTGGGCGTGTGCAGCTGGAGGATCGCGCGGCCCGTCGTGGACTTGCCGCAGCCGGACTCGCCCACCACGCCGAGGGTCTCGCCCTCGTCCACGTGCAGGGAGACCCCGCTGACGGCCTGGACGTGCGCCACCACCCGGCGCAGGAAACCGCCGCCGCGGACCGGGAAGTTCATCACCAGGTCCTTGACCTCGAGCAGGTGGGCTCCGGTGTCCGGCTCGCGCTGGGGCGCGGGCGTCTCCTCGGTCTTCACGCTCATGCCACGGTCTCACTCTCGGTGCGGAAGAACTCGGTCGGGTCCTCGGCCGCGGCCAGCCGGTCCCAATGGTGGCAGGCCGCGTAGTGCCCGCCGCTGTCGGTCTCGGCCAGCGGGGGCTCGGAGCTCCGGCAGACGTCCGTGGCGAGCGGGCAGCGCGGCGAGAAGGGGCAGCCGGTCGGCAGGTTGATCAGCGATGGCGGAGTGCCCTTGATCGGGCGGAGCCGGGCCGAGCCGCTGCCCTTGTCCAGCGAGGGGATCGACCCGAGCAGGCCCGCGGTGTACGGCATGCGGGGCCCCTCGAACACCGGGTCGGTGTCACCCAGCTCGACCGGGCGACCGGCGTACATGACCAGCACCCGGTGGGCCATGCCCGCGATGACGCCCAGGTCGTGCGTGATCAGCACGATGGCGGCGTTGACCGCGTCCTTGACCTCCAGGAGCTTCTCCAGGATCTGCGCCTGGACGGTCACGTCGAGAGCCGTGGTCGGCTCGTCGGCGATGATGACGTCCGGGTTGTTGATGACCGCCATGGCGATCATCGCGCGCTGCCGCATGCCGCCGGAGAACTCGTGCGGGTAGCTGCGCAGCCGCGCCTCGGCCTGCGGGATGCCGACGAGGTCGAGCATCTCCTTGGCCCGGGCCAGGGCGGCCTTGCGCGGCATGAGGTCGTGCGCGAGCACGGCCTCGGCCAGCTGGTCGCCGATGGTGTAGACGGGGTTCAGCGCTGTCATCGGGTCCTGGAAGACCATGGCGATCTTCTTGCCGCGCAGGCCCCGCTGCTTGCGGGGGGCCATCTTCAGCATGTCGTCGCCGCGGAACAGGATCCGCCCCTTGATCCGGGCGCTCCTGGGCAGCAGTCCCATGACGGCCAGGGACGAGACGGACTTGCCGGAGCCGGACTCGCCGACGATGCCGAGCACCTCGCGCTCGCGCAGGCTGTAGGAGACGCCCCGGACCGCGTGCACGACGCCGTCCTCGGTGGGGAACTCCACGGTCAGGTTCTCGACCTTGAGGATCTCCTCCTCCGACGGCGGGCGCACGGCGTCCAGCGTCAGGCCGACGTGCACCTCCTCGGCGGAGTCGATCACGTGGGAGGAGAGCTCGAAGGCGTGCGGGTCGTCCGCGCGGGGCTCGATCGGCACGTTCGGGGAAGTCGTCATTAGGCACGCACCCGGGTCTGTCGGGGGTCGAAGGCGTCGCGCAGGCCGTCACCGATGAAGTTGATCGAGAGCGCGATCAGGATGATGAACAGGCCGGGCCACCAGAACAGCCACGGGCGGGTCACCATGGCGCTGCGGTAGCGGCTGATGAGCTGGCCGAGCGAGGTGTCCGGCGCCTGGACGCCGAGGCCGAGGAAGGACAGCGCCGACTCCAGCAGCACCGCGTTGGCCACCGAGAGCGTGGCCGCGACGATGATGACGCCGACGGTGTTCGGCAGGATGTGCCGGAAGATGATCCGCCGGGCCGAGGTGCCGACCGCGCGGGCGGCCTCGACGAACTCCTTCTCCCGCAGGGAGAGGAACTCGCCGCGCACCAGGCGGCCCAGCGTCGGCCAGAGCACCACCCCGAGGAAGAGGCCGAGGACGACGGCGCCGCTGTCGCCCATCATCCGGCCGACCACCGCCGCGATGACGAGGACCGGGATGGTGATCATCACATCGGTGAGGCGCATCAGCGCCGACTCGATCCGGCCGCGGAAGTAGCCGGCCATGGCGCCGACGATGGTTCCGACGGCGGTGGCGACGACGCCGACGAGGAACGCGATGATCAGCGACTGCTGGGCGCCGCGCATGGTCAGCGCGAAGTAGTCGATGCCGATGTCGTCCTGGCCGAAGGGGTGCTCGCCGAGGCGGATGCCGTCCCCGCCGAGGAACTCGGGGACCAGGCTGAGGGTCGGCTTGCCCTGGTTCACCAGGGCGCCGGTGTCGAGGTAGCTCTTGTCCCACCAGCCGGGGATGCCGGCGAAGCCGATCGAGCTGAACGCCAGGACGACCACGAAACCGAAAATGATCATTCCGGCGAGGGCGGCGCGGTGCCGGAAGAACCGGCGGCGGACCATCTGGCCCTGGGTGCGGGCGACGATGGTCATGCCCTGCGCTTCGGAGGCGGTGTCAGGCCCCGGTGCCTGCGCATTGAGCGTCATGATGGTTCTCCGATCTCAGGACAGCCGGATGCGCGGGTCGAGGTAGGCGTAGAGGATGTCGGCGATCATGTTGAAGACGACGATCGCGGTCCCCGTGACGATGAAGAACGCCATGACCGGTGCGGGGTCGACCTCCTTGAGCCCGTCGATGAACAGGTTGCCCATGCCCTGCCAGCCGAAGACGTTCTCGGTGACGACCGCGCCGCCGATGACGCCGGCGAAGTCGACGGCCATCAGCGTGGTGATCGGGATGAGCCCGTTGCGGAAGGCGTGCTTGACCACGACGGTCCGCTCCGGCAGGCCCTTGGCGCGGGCGGTCCGGACGTAGTCCTGGTTCATGACCTCCAGCATGCTCGCCCGGCTGTAGCGGGTGTAGGTCGCCAGCGAGACCAGGATGAGCGCCATGGTCGGCAGCAGCAGGTGGCCGGCCGTGTCCAGGTTCATCTGCCAGAAGTCGCTCTCGAAGTTCGGCGTGCGGGCGCCGATCGTGGAGATCGGGCGGCCGCGCACCGCGGCGCTGTAGCCGTTGAAGGCCTGGAGCATGCGGTCGACGAAGACGACGCCGCCGGTGAACAGGCCGGTCAGCACCGCGGCGGTGATCGCCTGGCGGCGCTGGAGCCCGCCGATGCCGTATCCGATTCCGGCGCAGACCGCGACCGTCAGCAGGGCGAGGCCGCCGATCTCCAGCCAGCTGGGGTCGGTGAGCAGCGGGCCGAGGACCTCCGAGGAGGCCGCGCCGATCACGGCGGCGGCCAGGGCGGCGTACAGGGGCCCGCGCTGGCGCAGCCCGGCGGACAGGACGGTGAAGCCCACCGCCCCGGCGAGCGCGATGGCCAGGGTGAGCGGGAGCCCGAAGCCGGGGTCGGCGAACCAGCGGGTCACCGACAGGAACGTGAACAGCGCGCCGCCGACGGCGAGGCCGACGGCGAAGGACAGCAGTCGCCGCCTGCGGTCGCCGACGGTGAGGGCGCCGAAGACCAGGCCGGACAGGAGCGCGAGGGCGCCGATGACCGTCGGCGGGATGGCCGGGTCCTTGAGCCAGTTGTTGAACTCGATGGCCATGTACTGCTTGAGCATGACCGCGATCCAGAAGATCGGGAGCGAGAAGCAGATGAAGGCGGCGAAGGTGACGGTGTAGTCGAAGCCGCTGTACTGGCGGAGCGCCGAGATGATGCCGATGATGACACCGATGATGATGGCCATCACGGTGGCGGCGACGACGAGCTGGAGCGTGGCCGACAGGGCCTCGCCGAGCATGGTCGCCACGTCGTGGCCGTCGCGGTTGACGCCGAGGTCGCCGCGGACGATGTTGCCCAGCCAGCTGAGATAGCGGACGGGGATTGGGCTGTTCAGCTGCATGCGCTCGGTACGGTCCGCGATCTTCGCGGCCTTGTTGGGGCTGGCGTCCTGGCGGAGGTCTTCCAACGGATCGCCCGAGAGCGCCGTGAGAACGAAAATGATGAAGGTGGCCGCCAGGAGGACGAAGAACGAGATGACCAGTCTCCGCGCGATGAAGACGATCATTACGTCACCTCCTGCTCTGTGAAGGACTGTAGGTGCGGGCCAGGGCCGGGACCGGAGTCTGGTGATTCTCCGGTTCCGGCCCTGGGGGTGGGTGTTCCGTCAACCGCACGTGCGGTCTATGGGACCTAAGACGACGGGCAGGCTACGACGCCTACGACATCGCCCACTTGTCCATGTTCCAGGTGATGGTCGACTGCGCGGGGTTCGGAACGACGCCCTGCAGGGTCTCGTCCCAGGCGCTCAGACCCGGGTGCTGGAACAGCGGGATGGTGGCGAGGTCGGCCCAGAGGGTCTTCTCGATCTCGGCGATGATCGGGTCCTGGGCGGCCACGTCGGTGGTCGAGTTCAGCTGCGCGACGAGCTCGTCGACCTTCTTGTTGGAGTAGCAGCCGTTGTTGTTGCCCTTGCTCTCGCCGTCGCACTTCTTCGGCGTGGTGTAGGTGGAGGCCCAGCCGCTGACCAGCGAGGAGCCGGCCCAGGCGAACAGCGCGACGTCGTAGTTGTTGGCGGGCATCACGGTGCCGAAGAAGTCCTCGGAGCCGCCGTCCTCGATCTTGAAACCGGCCTTGTTGCAGGAGTCGGCGATCAGCTGCACCGCGGCGGTGCGGCGCGGGTTCGGGGTCTGGTAACCGATCTTGACCTTGAGTCCGGTCTTGCCGGCCTTCTCCAGGAGCGCCTTGGCGCCCTCGATGTCCTGCTGGGCGTAGGCGCCGGGGCCGCCGCTGGCCTGCAGCACGGCGTCGTAGTTGCTCTGGAACGGCGCGACGTTGCGGATGTCGAGGGTCTTGGCCTCGGGGTCGACCGGCTTGATCAGGTTGTCGACGATCAGCTGCCGGGGCACGCACTTGGCGAAGGCCTCACGCAGCGCCTTGTCCTTGAACGGGCTGGAGTCGAAGTTGAAGTCCAGGTGCTCGAAGGTGTACTGGGTGGTGGCGTTGACCTTCACGCCCTCCAGCGCCTTGAGCTGGTTGAGCACGTCCGGGCCGGGCTGCGGCTCGACGATCTGGACCTCGCGGTTCTGCAGCGCCTGGGCCTGCTCGTCCAGGGCGATGAAGCGCTCGACGATGGTCGGGGTCGCCGGCGGGGCGCCCCACCACTTGTCGTTGGCCACGAAGGTCAGCGACTGGCCGGCGTCCAGCTTGGAGAGCTTGTACGGGCCGGAGGAGGGGATCAGCGCCGGGTCGGGCAGCGAGCCCTCGATGACCCAGCCCTCGTTGAAGAACTTGATGCCCTTGGCGAGCTTCTTGTCGTCGAGGTCCCTGACCGCGGCGATGAAGTCCTCCTCCGACAGGCCGTCCTGCTTGGCGACCACGTGGGCCGGCATGACCTCGGTGGTGGCGGGGCCGTTGGCGTGCCAGTCGGCGAAGGGCTTGTCGTAGATCAGGGTGAACTTCTTGCCACCCTTCTCGCACTCGGGCATCTTCGTGTCCTGCACGCCGTTGGTGTCGGCGGCGGAGAAGCCCTTGACCTTGCCGGACCGCCAGCCCCACCAGAGCATGACGTCGTCGCAGTCGATCGGCGTGCCGTCGGACCAGACGGCCTTGTCGTTGATCGTGTACTCGACGGTCAGCGGGTCGTCGGAGGTCTTCTCATAGGTGCCGAAGTCCGTGTTGGGGGTGATCTTGCCGTTCTCCCCGTAGATCCAGAAGCCCGTCAGCACGCGCTGCAGCGGACCGGCGTTACGGGTGGCGTTCTCGGCGGTGGTGTTGTTGTTGTAGGAGTGGAACTCCTGCTCGTAGGCGTAGGTGACCGTCTGCGCCGCGGGAGCGGAGGCCGAGGCCGAACCCGAGGTGGCGGGTTCGCTCGCCGAGTTCTCGCCCGCGCAGGCGCTCAGCAGGAGTGCACCTCCCGCCACTGCAGCTAGAAACTTGCCAGATGTCCGCGTGTGGAACACGGCAGCACTCCTTAGGGATTCGATGTGAGAACAGCCGCCAGCATGATTGAGCAAAGCTGACCATCACGACTCGCACTCGGACAAGTGGGACTCGGGGTGTGTTGCAGACCTGAGACCGCTACCGTCCCAACCTGTAACAAAGTCGGGCGCGAAGCGCGAAACCCTGAAATAGGTGATTATCGGGAAAAACGTAACCTTTGCCCGAATAATCCCAGTATGTGGGATAACGGAGAGTAGTGGACGGCGATCGGCGGGGAGGAGGGCCTCGTCGACGAGTGATATATTTCCTGGTCGCGCTAGCGCCCTGGAGTGGGCCTTTCTTTACTCTCGGTGATCGTCCGGTCGGAAACGGCCTTCTCTCTTTTCCCGCCCGGAGAGCGCCTCCCGACCATCGCTCCCCCTCAGACGGACGCCGGGCCGCACTCCGTCGTGCCCCTGCCGGGCCTTCGCCGGAAGGGCCGACGCCGACCGCCCGGCCCCTCCCCGACCCCCGGCGGGCATGCTTGAGGGCGTGAGCGAATACGACACGGCGGAGCAGAAGGTCCTTCCCCTGGTGGTGCGGATCGAGCGGACCGCGCCACCCGAGCGGACCGACGCGCTGGAGGCCGCCGCGCTGGCCGTACTGGCGCTGCTCGGCGACGCCCGGACGGCGGAGGGCGGCGAATGGGCCGAGGCGGTCCGGAGCTGGGAGCGGGGCAGGATCAGGAAGGTCGTACGGCGGGCGCGCGGAGCGGAGTGGCGGCGCGTGCTCGAACTGCCGGGCCTGACCGTCGCGCACGGCACCGCCGAGGTCCGGGTCCACCCGCCGGTCCCGCTGGACGACTGGCCCCGGGAACTGGCCAGGCTCCAGGTCTCCGGCACCGAGCTGGCGGACTCCGCCGAACCCGGGCCGCCGGGGGAGGGGGCGGTGCTCTGGATCAATCCCCGGCTCGGGATGTCGGCGGGCAAGGCCATGGCCCAGGCCGGGCACGCCGCCCAGTTCGCCTGGTGGGGAGCCGGCGAGGAGATCCGGGGGGAGTGGCGGGAACGGGGGTTCGCGCTCGCCGTGCGGACGGCCGACCCGGCGGCCTGGGCGGCCCTGTCCGGCGGGGGTCTGCCGGTGGTCCGGGACGCGGGCTTCACCGAGATCGAGCCCGGCTCGTGCACCGTGGTCGCGGACGCCCCGTGGTTGCGTCCTGGCTTCCGCCCGGGTGGGCGCCTCCGAGGCGCGACCGCCGGATAGCGGCCACGGGGCGGGAGCGCGCCGGGCGAGGCGGGAGGGGCGTCGGGCAGGGGAGGGCCACCGGGTGGGAACCCGGGTGAAGGCGGCTCCCGTGCCGGAATCGGAAGGGAAGCGGAACCCACTCGTTCCCGAAGTGTGATGGGTATCGCGGACGAGAAAAGAGGATTTGTCGTACGCTCCCGATCGTGCTCGATGGGTTGGGTGGTACTCCGGGGGCCCGGGAGACGGGTGTCGCCCCCACATACATGGCTGCCGAGGCGGAGACCTCCGAGCTGCCCAAGATCGTCGTTGAGACGCCACCCGTACGCCCGGCATCACCGGTGAAGCGCTCTCGGATCGGCGACCTGCCGATGCGCGTGATCTACCGCATCCTGGCGGGGGTCACCGCGGTGGTGATGGCCGCGATCGCCGCCCTGGTCGGGTTCATGTCCTCCGACTCCGCTGACCGGCCGGGCGAGGAGGCGCCGGGGCGGATCGCCGCGCCATCCGCCGCGGCGCCCTCGCCCGGTCTCGGCTCACCGCCGCCCTCGCCTCTGGCGACCCCTCGCCCTGGCGG
>NZ_CDRNDK010000268.1:0-8922 GCF_977012225.1 Planomonospora algeriensis
GCCGGACGCCCGGCGGTCGTCCGCGCGGCGGTCAGCCGCGCAGTGCGGCGAGGACGGCGAGTCCCGCAGCGGCGAACCCTACCGCGCGCGCCAGCCGTACCGAGCGGCGGATGTCCGGGACCGACGGTTTCGGCCCGTCGCCCATCTCCGGCCGGTGCTCGACGCGGTCGCCGTAGACGTTCGCGCCGCCGAGCGTGACGTCGAGCGCACCGGCGAACGCCGCCTCGCACCGGCCCGAGTTCGGGCTCGGATGGCGGTGGCCGTCCCGGCGGAGTACGGCCAGCGCCCGCCCGGCCGAACCGCTCACCAGCGGGGCGCCGAGAGCCGCGAGCACCCCGGTGATCCGGGCCGGTACGGCGTTGGCCACGTCGTCGAGCCGGGCGGCGGCCCAGCCGAAGCGCTCGTAGCGGGCGTTGCGATGGCCGACCATGGCGTCCAGGGTGTTGACCGCGCGGTAGACGAGCAGCCCGGGGACCCCCGCCACCGCCCCCCACAGCAGCGGCGCGACCACGGCGTCGGAGGTGTTCTCGGCGATCGACTCGACCGTGGCCCGGGCCAGCTCGGGCGGCTCCAGGCGGGAGGGGTCGCGCCCGCACAGGTGCGAGAGCCTTCCCCGGGCCCCGGCGAGGTCACCGGCCTCCAGGAAGGACGCCATGGCCGCGCCCTCGCGCCCCAGCGTGGTCCCGCCCAGCACCGACCAGGTCGCCACGGCGCTCACGGCGCCCCGCGCCAGGGGATGGCGCACCCGGGACGCGGCCGCGCCGAGCAGCGCCACGGAGCCGACGCAGAGGGCGACGTGGACGACGCCGGCGGCCCGGGCGTCGCCGTACGTCCTCTTCTCCAGCGCCGCGGCGGCCGTGCCGAACAGCGCGACCGGGTGTCCGCGGCGCGGGTCGGCGAAGATCGCGTCGAGCACGACGCCGGCGAGCATCCCGAGGGCGTGGGCTCGTGCGCCCGCTCTCGCGGATCCAACGGATGCGGTCTTCCCGGAGGCGGATGCGGTCTTCTTAGACGAGATGGGCATGAAGCTCATCCTGGTGCGTGTCGAGCCATGCCCCGGCCCTGCGGATGCGCGTCCCCGCGCCCTCGGCCCACATGCGGGCCCAGCCGCCGCCCGCGGCGGCCCTGGTGCGCATGATGACGTAGGAGCGGCTGAAGCGGAGGCGGGCGAGGTCGAGGAGGCGCCTGCGGTCGCGGGGCGGCAGGCCGTACGCGTCGCAGAACAGGCGCAGGCGGGGGCCGACCGCCAGATCTCGCTGGGCCGGGTCCAGATCGACGGGGTCCGCCAGGGGCGCCCAGTGGCGCAGCGTGGTCACGACGTCGAACAGCCGGGTGGTGGGCCGGGCCAGGTCGAAGTCGATGAACGCGTACGGCAGGCCGTCCCGGAAGAGCACGTTGTCGAGGTTGACGTCGCAGTGGCCGACCAGTTCGGGGGTCCGGTCGTCGTTGGAGCCGTCCTCCCAGACCGCGTCGCGGGGCGGCAGGAAGGTCTCGGCGGCGTCGTGGAAGCGCCGCAGCAGCCCGGCCAGGGCCGCCAGTGCCTCGTCGGTGACCGCGTACGGCGGCAGCGGCCGGACTCCGGACTCGCCGTCGAGGTAGGTGAGAATCTCCCGTCCCCGCTCGTCGAGGCCCACCACCCGGGGCGCCCGTCGAAACCGGCGGCCTCCAGGTGCCGGAGCAGCGCGTGCACGGACGGCGTGGACGGCCGGGTGGGCCTGCGCACGGTCTCCCCGACGCGCACCACGCCCTCCGTCACATCGCCGCCCAGCAGAGGGATCTCCTCGTTGGACGTGGTGACGAACATGGCAATCGAGCCTAGACCGACCCGTCCGGTGGTCGGGCCCGTTTCGGCCGGACCGGTACCCGTCCGCGGGAAAGACTCCTCGACACCCCGGACATCGCCTGACTCATCCCCTCCCGCCCGGTTCGACCTCGCATTTCTCGGTCTCCGCTCCCCCGCCGGGACGGCACTCCGACCCTCTCCCGGAGTGATCTTCCTGACACGGTGGGAAAACCGATGCATGGGCACTCGCCGGATCATGCACAATTAGGCAGGAGCGCCCTTAGCTCAGCTGGATAGAGCACCGGACTTCTAATCCGACGGTCGCAGGTTCGAATCCTGCAGGGCGCGCAACCGAGACCAGGTCATGTGCTGTCTGACCTGGTCTTTTGCATGTGATCACTCCGCCTCTCCCCTGCCGCCGCAGGTAGCCGGATGCAGCCGTATGCCACCGGTCGCGGAACATACACGGAATGCCCGCGGCCCCGTTCGCCCAGGTAGACCACAGGATTTTGCACACTCCTGTGCCGCTCCACGCCCGGACACGACGAAGGGCCCCGGTGTACTCCGGGACCCCCCATGCCCAACCCTGGCCGCCACGCCGCGGACTCCTCTATGCCGCACCACCGGCCTCGCCGTCGAGATGTGTGTCCGCGACTTCCACGATCCTGGCAGCCCGGTCACGAAGCTCCTCATCGGTCGGCGGCTCCCCACGCAGCGCCTCCCAGTCATCGATGAGAAGCATGAGCTCCGTGATCTCCTCCGGGTGTCCGCATGCGCTCATCGACTCGACGATGAGGAAGTCTGCCCCCTGCGGGAGCGGCAGGGAGCCCTCCGCGATGCCCTGGGCCACGTCGCGGGCGACCGCCCACGGATCACGCCGGACGTCGATCGGCGGGAAGCCGGCCTCGGTCAGCACTTGGCGGACCAGCGGCTCCACCTCGGACATCGGCCCGATGGAGAGCGTCTGTCCAGCCAGCTCCTGAACCGCAGGCGTGTCGAGGCCCCCTTCCAGGAGATCACAGGCCAGCCATCCGGCGTCCGGAACGGTTCCCTGTAGAGGCCGCTCGTGGAGAAGGTCGCCCCTCAACTCCGCGAGACGGCTCCGAAGGTCGGCGGAGAGTTCCACCCCGGCAGTATCTCGCGCCAGGCCGTTCACGCCGTGAGTGCTCCCTCTATCCGCTGGTTGGCCGCCTCGCGCTGGCCGTCGATGCACTTGGCGTAGACCTTGAGCATCACATCCACCCCATGCCCTGCTCTCTCAGCCGCCTCCGGGGCGTGTACTCCGGCGTTCAACCACAGCGACACCGCCGCATGCCGCAGATCGTACGGCCGGGCCGCCAGCGGCGAGGCGACCTGCTCGGGCGTGAAGGCGTAGGTCCGCGCCTCCTTCCAGACCTTGGCGTAGGCGGAACCGGAGATCAGGCCGCCCGTGCGGGTGCGGAAGAGCCGGTCATCCGGCCCGACGCCGAACCGGTCGATGTGCTCCCGCAGCATGGCCACCAGCTCCGGCGGGATCGGAACATTCCGGACCGTCTTACGGCCCCGGTGCTTGAGCCCGCGATCATCGTGCGTCTCCCCCGAGTCGGTGAACCGCTTGTTGCTCTGCGGCTTGGTCTTCTCCAACGTGAGCAGGCCCCAGCCGGACGCGGGAAGGTGGCAGTCCTTGGCCCGCAGTCCCGCCGCCTCGGCCGGCCGCAGACCGCCGAAGTACATGCACGCGAACATCGCCGTCAGCATCGGCCCGCGTGAACGGCCGACGTAGGTCACCGCCGTCAGCAGCTCCCGCGCCTGGACCGGATTGACCACCGAGCACCGGTCGATCTCTCCCGTGGACTTGACCCTACGGAGCTTGACCCGGTGCAACGGGTTCGCCGGAAGCTCCTCCCGCTCCACCGCGTACTCCAGCACGTGGTGGAAGACCGCCCGCTTGCGCCGGTAGGTCGAGGTGGCCGCCGCCGTGCCGTCCAGGAGCAGCGCCAAGGCCTCCAGCGGCCCGGGTGTGCTTGGCCTCCTCCAACGCGCTCAGGGGCAGTGAGGCCGTCTCCAGCCATCGCACCGCACGAGCGATCTCCGGCGAGGGCTCCGGTCGGCGCTCCTGCGGCAGGAAGGAGAACTCACGCAGCGCCCGCCGGATCGTCTCGTCGTCGAGGCGGCCGGGCAAGTCCCTCATCAGGACCGGGGTGATGTTGGCGAGCGTGTCCGTCATGCCTTCCCTGGTCTTGGCCGCCGCGTGGGGCCACCGGCGTGGACGTAGGCCACTGCGAAGGCAGGCATACCAGGTGCGCACGTCCTTGGCCTTGACCATCGAAGAGGGAAGACCGCTCTCCAGGTCGAACTGTCAATCCCCCGAAATATCAGACGAGGCCGGTCTCGTAGGCGACGATCACGAGCTGCGCGCGGTCGCGTGCCTGGAGTTTGGCCAGCAGCCGGCCGATGTGCGTCTTGACCGTGGCCATGCTCAACTGCAGGCGCGCGGCCAGCTCGGCGTTGGACAAGCCGTGGGCGATCAGCGTGAGCACTTCCCGCTCGCGGGCGGTGAGGCCGTCGAGGCTCGTGGCCGGCGGACGCCCCGGTCGCGGGCGGCCGGTGAACTCCGCGATGAGCCGTCGGGTGACCGAGGGCGCGAGCAGCGCGTCCCCGCCGGCGACCACACGGATGGCGTTGAGCACCTCCGCCGGAGGGGTGTCCTTGAGCAGGAAACCCGCGGCTCCCGCCCGAAGAGCCGCGTAGACGTAGTCGTCGAGGTCGAACGTGGTCAAGATGAGCACGCGGACGCCTGCCGTCGCAGGATCGCCGCAGATGCGGCGCGTGGCTTCGATGCCGTCCACATCGGGCATCCGGATGTCCATCAGGACGACGTCCGGTTTGTGCGCGCGGGCCAGTTCGACGGCCTCGGCGCCGGTGGCCGCCTCGCCCACGGCCTGGAGGCCCGGTGTGTGGTCGACGAGGACGCGGAAGCTGCCGCGCACCATGGCCTGATCGTCGGCGATCAGAACGCGGACGCTGTTCACGGGCTGCCCTCCCCCTCCAGCGGAAGCCGTACGGACACCGCGAAGCCGCCCCCCTCACGCGGGCCCGCGGTGAAGGTTCCACCGTGCATGAGGGCCCGCTCCCGCATACCCAGCAGGCCATGCCCGCCCGGCAGCCTGCGGCGCGGACCGCCGGGCCCGTCGTCGACGACGTCGATGGCGACGCTCCCGCCTCGGGCCGTCACGGTGACACCGCAGCAGGTCGGGGCGGCGTGCTTGACGACGTTCGTGAGCGCCTCCTGCACGATCCGGTAGACCGTCAACTGCGTTCCCTCGCTGAGGCCCGACAGGCCACGCACCTCCAGAACGACCTCGATCCCCGCCCGGCGCGCCTCCTCCGCGAGCCCGTCCAGTCCTCCGGTACCGGGCGCCGGTCCCATCGGCGCGCCGTCGGTGCGCAGGACGCCGAGTGCGCGACGCATCTCCGTCAGCGCCGACCTGCTGGTCTCCTCGATGACCTTGAGTGCCGTGACGGCTTCCTGCGGGTCGTCCGCTGCCACATGCGCCGCGACACCCGCCTTGACGGCGATGAGGCTGAGGTTGTGCGAGACGATGTCGTGCATCTCGCGCGCGATGCGCAGGCGCTCGGCCACCAGCGCGTGCCCGGCCTTCCTATGGCTTTCCGCCCGGCGGAAGCGGACGGCGAACCCGGCCGCCCACGCGCCGCCGATCACCACCAGCACCAGGGCGACCAGTCCGGCCGCGTCCTGTACGCCGCCCGACGGGGTGATCACCGCCTCTCCGAGGTAGACCCCTGCCGCCGCCACCGGGAGCACGACGGCCAGGGCGGGCACGGAACGGCGCGCGGGTTCCGCGAGCCCCACCAGGTAGGCGGCCAGCCCTGCCGGGATGTACGGCTCGCGCGTCAGGTCGAGGATCGACGCGCTGGCGAGGGCGGCGAGCACGACGCCGAGGACCGGCAGCGGCCAGCGGCGGCGCACCGCGATGGGCAGCCCGGCCGCCGCCGCGACGACCCAGGCCTGCCACGCCGGACCGCTGTAGGCGGGCAGGCCGTCCGTGGCGGGCGTACGCGCGAATTCCAGGTAGATCGCGGTCACGGCGACGGCTGCCATCAGATCGACGACGTACGGCAGCCGCTTCACGTGCCGGCCGTATCGTTCCACGTCATCCCGCCTGTCCCAGTACGACCATCAGCCCGACCGCGGCCAGCGTAATGGGTGCCCACCGCAGCACGGCTGCCCTGCTCGGTCGCGGGCGGGCGTTCAGCACGGTGAAGCCGTACGGGACGAATGCGATCGCGAGCCCGGTCAGGGCCACCAGAGAGAGCGGTGTGGTGCCCTTCAGCACGCCGAGCGGCAGTGCCGCCGCCGATGCCAGGGCCAGCGCACGGACCGGACCGAGCACGTGGGCACGCCAGGCACCGAACGCCAGGACCGGCCAACCCGCCAGGATGGCGACGTTCAGGAACGAAAGCGGCTGGAAGGCGCCGTACGTCTCGGACACCACCTCCGTGGCGGTGTCCGCGCCCACGACGTCGGTCAGCCGGAACGCCATGTGGTCGACTCCCGCGTGGAAGACCCGGGCGAACAGCCCCGACGTGGTGAGAAGCCCGCCCACCAGCCCCCACCCCGAGCCGATCCCGGCGGCGAGCAGCGCCACGGCCGGCCAGAGCAGGAGCGTGCCGACCGCGATCAAGGCGTAGGAGGCGGTCAGCAGCGCGGGCTCGCTCTCGTGCGCGGCGAGCTGGGCGGGATAGAAGAAGTCGTACGGCACGCGTAGCAGGGCGCCTGCCAGGAGGAGCAGCGGTGCCACCATCATGGTCGCGCCACCGGCCCAGCGGCCGGGAAAGTCGGATGTCATGTCCACGACCCTCCCGCGAGGGTCTCGTCCGGGGCGTCGGACCGTAGCCTGCTCTTTCGCGTCAGACCTGGGTATGACGCGATCGGGCTTCGGCCTCTTCGCTCTCGACGCCGTCAGTGGAAGCGACCGTCGACGCGGTGGACCACGGCGACACCGGCGGATCCGAAATGCCGGTGGTCCCGATCACGCATGCTCGCGGCGTGCTCGCATGTCCCGGAACGCGCCGTCGATGCCCGCTACGACCCGTCACCGGATCCGGGCGGAGTGCGGATGAAACACCACCAACCGGCATACGGAAACCCTGATCACCGCACCGGGCAACCGCCTTCTAATCCGACGGCCGCAGGTTCGAATCCTGCGGGGCACGCAACAGGATGGTCCGCGACATTCCGGTATGGCACCATCTAGACCATGACGATCAGAAAGGCCGATGCCGCGTAGACGGCCCGGCGCCCTGCGCGTACACCCGTGGGCGGACCGCCGAAGGTACCGCCCGGCTTCCAGGATTCCTGGCCTGTCCAGCCGGACCAGTGCGGCCATCGCCCGCATCGAACTCCAGAACCGCTATCTAGGACCCGGATCCGTCACGGCGGCCTTCGTCGAGTATCGACGGTTCCTCCGCCGGCCCGGCCGCTACCTCTACCTACCCGAACCCGACTGCCCCTGCTGCGATCCGATAGAGGCCCGCGACACCCTGGAATACGCTCTGCGGCGTCTCCGGCACTCCGCCAGGGCGGAGCTCTCACGACTCGTGACGAGACTGGACGAGGAGTTCTACCGCCGCACTCTCCCCGACCCTCGACCATGCCGGTGGCCGGGAGCCTTCAACGGATGGTGGTACCACCGCCTCTATGAAAGGTGATCGATCCATGCACGGCGAAGGGTCCCGGCGCGAACCGGTCGATGTGCGCTCGCAGCATGGCCACCGGCTCCGGCGGGATCGGAACCTCCCGGACCGTCTTGGAGTCACCCGAACGGGCGATCATGAACTGGATCGGACGGATCCGATGCGACGGTGGCGGCTGCCTGCCGTACGGTACGGTCTGCTCTGCAACGATCACGGTGAAACGCGAGGGAAGAGTCGTCATGGACGGTGACCGGCTGCCGGACGAGATGGTGCTGGGCATGGTCGCCCGGCAGTTGTCCGATGCCACGGGCAGGTCCTGGCGCGTCACGGACGACATGGTCAGAGGACCCGGCTCGGCCGCCGTCGTCCTCGGCGAGGATCACACCGGCAACCCCGGCCACCTCGATCTCGATTTCGTCCTCAACGTCGACCGGCCCGAGGACACCATGATCAGCGACTGCGTCGCGGGGTACGGCGCCACCCCCGAGGAGGCGGTGGACCGCGCGATCCGGTTCTGGCTGGGCACCACCGGCAGCGCCCTCCTCGAACTCCTCATCCAGGACGGCTCCTTCGCCTGCCACTTCGCCCCCGACGCACCCGACGGGTTCCCCGGCTGGCATGCCATCCACGGCGGCGTCACCGGCTGGGGCACGGGCGACGACTCCCTCGCCGTCCAGGACTGGGCGGTGGACAACCCGCTCCTGTCCCACCTGGCCCCGGTACTGGGAGACACGTTCGACCGCGACCACCTGATCGGCGTCAAGGCGTTCTTCGGCGGCGGCGAGGACACCGAGGCCGCCGAGATCCGGGTCGACGGCGTCCGCCATGAGGCGGCCTCGGAGGTGCTGGCCGGTCTGGACTGGCCCCGGCCGGCCGAATGCCTGTCCTACGCTCGGACGTTCCTGCTGCTCGTGCACAGAGAGACCGGATGAGAGCAGGGCACCGCGGATCGTGAAGGGCGCGATCTCAAGGATCTCGACGCCCTTGTCCCGATCGCCCATCGGAGCAACCGCAGCGCGGTGAGGGCCTTCGTTACGGCGGGGTGAACCGGGCGAAGAGCACGGTCGATCACCATGCCGCGTCCGTCTCCCTCGCCTGGCGGTCGAAGCGCGTGCCCGCCAGGCGAAGTCCTGCGACGCCAGGACCTGGGCGGGTGACATCACCGGCGGGCGGAGGGCTGAGAGCGGTCGCGGAACGAGGGTGGTCGTGCTTTGCCGATAGCGCGACATGACCGCACATCCCCGTGGGGGTAGGGGAGGTCCGGCGGGAAACAGGATGGTGAACGGGCTGCCACCGGAGCGGGCGGAAGCACCGACATGACCACGACGACAGGAGCCAGTCATGGAGGATGAACCAGCGGACCGCAGCGGGCCGACGTCGCCGGGCTCCGGCTGCTGCGCGGCGGGGCCGGCCTCGTCGCCGCCGACGGGGGGCGCCCTCGA
>NZ_CDRNDK010000269.1:0-8916 GCF_977012225.1 Planomonospora algeriensis
GCGCGGCCGGACCCTGCCGGCGGGGTCGTGCCCGGAGACGCCCTCGCGCAACGCGAAGCGGTGCAGTCCCCGCACGGCGGACACCGCTCGCGCGCCGAACCGGCGGCGAGGGCGCGGTGCTCGGCGTCGCCCTCGCTCAGCGCGGTCAGGAACGCCGCCACGTCGGCCTCGGCGACCTCGCCGAAGGTGACGCGGCCACGGCTCTTCAGATGGCCCACATAGCGCAGGAGGTCACGGCGGTAGGAGGCCAGGGTGTTGGCGGCCAGACCCCGCTCCACCGCCAGGTGGGCGAGGTAGCTGGAGAGCACGGCCTCCGTCTCGCTCAGGGTGTCCTCCCGTCATGCCTCCGGCGCGTCGGCGGGCCGCAGTGAGGCGAAGCCGTCCGCCGAGGCGGCGTATGCGGCGAGGATACCGGTGACGGCCTGGGAATTGTGGATCATTCCTCCCAGGGCGCGCCGGACCGCTTCGGCCAGCGGGACCCAGACCACCGGCATGTCGGCCTCCTCGTGCCGGCGGACGAAGTCCAGCTCCGCCTCGGGGATCGGGCTCACGTCCCGGGCGAGGAAGATCCGGGTCCGCTCGTCCGACATCCCCGGCGAGACGAGGGTGTCGACGAGCGTGTGCCAGGTCCCGGCCCGGTAGCCCGCCTCCTCGGCCAGCTCGCGGGCGGCCCCGACGTGCAGCGGCTCGCCCTCGACGTCCCGCAGGCCGGCGGGCAGCTCCCAGAGCAGGCGCCGGGCGGGGTGGCGGTACTGGCGCAGCAGCAGCACCCGCTCCTGGTCGTCGAGCGCGACCACGGACACCGACCCGGGATGGAGCACGTAGTCGCGGTCGACGACCTCGCCGTCGGGCATGACGACGGCGTCCGTCACGCCGGTGATGACCCGGGCGCTGAAGCGCCGGACGGTGGAGACGACCTTCCACTCCTCGGGGACGTCCGCGACGTCCCCGAATCCCCGGCCGCTCACTTGCCGCGCCCCGCCCTGGCCACGGTGCCGCGGCCGTCGGCGTAGACGAGGGCGGCGCCGATCAGGCCCTTGAACAGCGGGTGCGCGCGGGTGGGCCGGGAGCGGAACTCCGGGTGGGCCTGGGTGCCGATGAAGAACGGGTGCACGTCGGTCGGGAGCTCGGCGTACTCCACCAGGCGGCCGTCGGGCGAGAGCCCGGAGAAGACCATGCCGACCTTCTCCAGCTGCTCGCGGTAGGTGTTGTTGACCTCGTAGCGGTGCCGGTGGCGCTCGTCTACCTTGGCCTTGCCGTACAGCTGGCGGGCCAGGGAGCCCTCGGTGAGCTTGGCGGGGTAGAGGCCCAGGCGCATGGTGCCGCCCATGTCGCGCTCGCCGGCGACGACGTCCTCCTGGTCGGCCATGGTGGAGATGACCGGGTGGGTGGTCTCGGGGTCGAACTCGGTGCTGCCGGCGTCCTCGATGCCGGCCAGCGTGCGGGCGGCCTCGATGACCATGCACTGCATGCCCAGGCAGATGCCGAGCAGCGGGACGCGGTTCTCGCGGGCGTGGCGGACCGCGCCGAGCTTGCCCTCGATGCCGCGCACGCCGAAGCCGCCGGGGATGAGCACGCCGTCCACGCCGTCGAGCTCGCGCTCGGCGCCTTCGGGGGTCTCGCAGTCGTCGCTCTTGACCCAGCGGATGTTGACGCGGGCGTCGTTGGCGAAGCCGCCCGCGCGCAGCGCCTCGGTCACCGACAGGTAGGCGTCGGGCAGGTCGATGTACTTGCCGACGAGCGCGATGGTGACCTCCTTGGCCGGGTGGTGCACCCGGCGCAGGAGCTGCTCCCACTCCTTCCAGACCACGTCGCGGAAGGGCAGGCCGAGGCGGCGCACGACGTAGGCGTCCAGGCCCTCGGAGTGCAGCACCTTGGGGATGTCGTAGATGCTCGCCGCGTCGACCGCGGAGACGACGGCGTCCTCGTCGACGTCGCACATGAGGCTGATCTTGCGCTTGATCGAGGTGCTGACCGGCCGGTCGGAGCGGAGCACGATCGCGTCGGGCTGGATGCCGATGCTGCGCAGCGCGGCGACCGAGTGCTGCGTCGGCTTGGTCTTCAGCTCACCGCTCGGCCCGATGTACGGCAGCAGCGAGACGTGCAGGAAGAACACGTTGTCCCGGCCGACCTCGTGGCGGACCTGGCGGACGGCCTCCAGGAAGGGCAGCGACTCGATGTCGCCGACGGTGCCGCCGACCTCGGTGATGACCACGTCGACGTCGGGGCCGGCCATGGACGGATCCGGTCCTTGATCTCGTTGGTGATGTGCGGGATGACCTGGACGGTGTCGCCGAGGTACTCGCCGCGGCGCTCCTTGGCGATCACGTTGGAGTAGACCTGGCCGGTGGTCACGTTCGCCGAGCCGTGCAGCTCGGTGTCGAGGAACCGCTCGTAGTGGCCGACGTCGAGGTCGGTCTCGGCCCCGTCGTCGGTGACGAAGACCTCACCGTGCTGGAACGGGTTCATCGTCCCGGGGTCGACGTTGAGGTAGGGGTCGAGCTTCTGCATGGTGACCCGGAGGCCGCGCAGCTTGAGAAGGCGTCCCAGGCTGGAGGCCGTCAGTCCCTTCCCCAGACTGGAGGCGACACCGCCGGTGACGAACAGATGCTTGGTGTGTGCGGCGCTGCGCAAGGAGTCTCCCGTGGTCGTGACAGATCAGTCGGCGCACCCTCTTGGGAGGCCTACAGGTCCACGGGCTCTCAGAATATCAAAGCCCGTCCCCGGCACGCCCGCGCGCCCCCTCCCCGTTCCGCCCGCAAGTGACCAAGCGGTAATTTTGGCTCTTATGTCGCTTCGAGACGTGGTACGGCGTGCCGCCGGGACCCTCATCCACCGTGGCTGGGGCGCGATCCGCGCGGCCGGCACGGTCAGCCCGGCCAACCCGGCCGGCTACCGCTTCCGCCGTCTCGGTGAGGGTGTCTGCATCGCGTTCCCGGTCGGGGCGATCTTCGGCGAGGCCTGGATCGAGATCGGCGAGCACACCCTCGTCGGCGAGCGCGTGTCCATCTCCGCGGGCATGGGCCCCGGGGTGGACCTGGGACCGGACTCGATCGTGCGGATCGGCGGCAGCTGCTCGATCGGCCGGGGCAGCCACATCGTGGGCCACCAGTCGATCGACATCGGCGACCACGTGTTCACCGGCCCGTATGTGTACATCACCGACCAGAACCACGTCTACGACGACCCCGAGACGCCGATCGGCCGCCAGTGGCCGCGCAACAACCCGGTCTCCATCGGCGCGGGCTCCTGGCTGGGCACCGGCGCGATCATCCTGCCGGGCACCCGGATCGGCCGCCAGTGCGTGGTCGCGGGCGGCGCGGTGGTCCGCGGCGTGTTCCCCGACCACAGCGTCATCGCGGGCGTCCCGGCCCGGGTCGTCCGGGAGTACACCCCGGGCGAGGGCTGGCAGCCCCCGCGACTCGGCGGGGCCGCGCGCCTCCCGGTCCCGGAGAGCCTCGGCGTCCTCCCCCAGAGTCCCGAGAGTCTGGGCACCGGCTGACCTCCGCCGGGGAACCGTCCCGAGAATGTCGCGCCCGCCGGGATCGATCCACGGCCCGGAAGCGTTGGAAGCCGTAGAAGCGATGACGGGGATGCGATGCCCGCGGCGCCGGGCCGCGGCGGGGCGCGTCCCGGCTGATCTTCGTAAGCCGCGCACATGCGGGATATGCTCGAATCACCTCGAACGACCCCCACCGGGAGGTGGCTCCGATCAGCACCATCATCACCATCGCCCTGGTGATCCTGCTGTTCCTCCTCATCCTGGGAGGGGCCGGGATCTACCTGCTGGTCAAGGTGGGCAAGAAGGCCACGAAGAAGGCCCGGAAGGTGACGACCCGGGTGGTCTCCCACGTGGCCGCGATGGACCCCGGCGACGCGGGTGAGGCCGAGCGCATGCGGCTGGACCTGCGCCGCGAGGTCTCCATCACCCGCCAGGCCGTGGACGACGCCCTGCAGGGCGGCTGGGGCCTGGGCGAGCTGCCCCAGCTGGTGGCCGAGATCGGTTCGCACGCCGACCAGCTCGACACCCAGCTGAGCCGCTACGCCCAGCAGAGCCGCGTCTCCGCCTACGTCGACCACGCCACGCTGGCCCGCCTGCGCGAGCACCACGCCAAGCTGACCACGGCCTGCGCGCGGATCCGCGCCGACCTGCTCAACGACCAGATGGCGCACTCCGCCGGCGGCATCGAGGAGATCCAGAGCCGCACCGACCTGGAGATCGAGGCCCGCCGCCAGGCCCCGATCGCCGATCCCCTGGACCAGATCGACGAGCTCTACCAGCGCACCATGATCGACCGGGCCCGCCCGGAGGAGCCCCGCTGACAGTCGCTTTCTGTGGCAGGATGAGCACGTCGCGCTGATCCTGCTCCACTGCACGGAGGTCGACCGATGACCACGGCACTCCCTGAATGGTTCTACCCGGGCCCGCCTGGCGGGTGGACGGCCGACATGCTCGACCATCTTCCCCCCGACGCGCCTCGGCACGTCGAACTGATCGATGGAGCGCTCATCATGATGTCGCCCCAGGCGGCTTTCCACATGTTCGTGCTCAGACGCTTCGAGCAGCAACTCGTGCCCCCTGACGACTTCACCGTCGTCCGCGAGATGACGGTGACTCTGGGGATCAGGCAACGCCCCGAACCCGACATCATGGTGGTGCGCAGTTCGGCGTTGGCCAACATGAGGACGACGACCTTCAAGCCCGAAGACGTGCTCCTGGCAGTCGAAGTCGTGTCTCCCGAGTCCGAGGAGCGCGACAGGACCACCAAACCCATCAAATACTCCGACGCCGGCATCAGATTCTTCTGGCGAGTGGAGCAGGAGGAGAAGGGCGCCGTCGTCTACACCTTCGAGCTCGAACCGGCGGTGAAGGCCTACGTCCCCACCGGGATCCACCGTGGTCGGCTCCGGACGCACATCGGCTTCGACGTGGACATCGACCTGGACCTGAGCACGTTCATCCGCGCCTGAAGCCGTGTCCGCCGGATCCGCCGCGCGGGTGAGCGATTCACCCACGCGGCGGCGTTCCGGTCAGGAGACCCCGGCCTCGCGCATGTCGCGGACCTCGCGCTTGAGTTCCTTGATCTCGTCGCGGAGCCGGGCTGCGACCTCGAACTGGAGGTCGGCGGCGGCCTGGTGCATCTGCTCGGTGAGCGAGGCGACCAGCTCCTCCAGCTGGGCCCGGGGCATCTCCCCCGCGATCGCCTTGGCGTGCTGGCCCACCTGCCTGCTGCCGAACCCCGGGACCGGCGCCTTGCCGCGGGACTGCTGCCGCCCGCCGCCGCCGAGGAGCTGGGCGGTGTCGGCGTCCTCGCGGTTGAGCGAGTCGAGGATGTCGGCGATCTTCTTGCGGAGCGGCTGCGGGTCGATGCCGTGGGCCTCGTTGTAGGCCGTCTGCTTGGCCCGGCGCCGGTTGGTCTCCTCTATCGCCCGCTCCATGGACGGGGTGATCCGGTCGGCGTACATGTGGACCTGGCCGGAGACGTTGCGGGCGGCGCGGCCGATGGTCTGGATGAGCGAGGTCTCCGAGCGCAGGAAGCCCTCCTTGTCGGCGTCGAGGATCGCCACCAGCGACACCTCGGGCAGGTCCAGGCCCTCCCGCAGCAGGTTGATGCCGACCAGCACGTCGAACTCGCCCATCCGCAGCTCGCGCAGGAGCTCGATGCGGCGCAGGGTGTCGACCTCGCTGTGCAGGTAGCGGACCCGGATGCCGAGCTCCAGCAGGTAGTCGGTGAGGTCCTCGGACATCTTCTTGGTCAGCGTGGTGACCAGGACCCGCTCGTCCCGCTCGGTGCGGGTGCGGATCTCGTGGACCAGGTCGTCGATCTGCGACTTCGTCGGCTTGACGATGACCTCGGGGTCCACCAGGCCGGTCGGGCGGATGACCTGCTCGACCACCTCGCCCTTCGCCCTGCCCAGTTCGTACGGTCCCGGGGTGGCGGACAGGTAGACGGTCTGGCCGATCCGCTCCAGGAACTCCTCCCACTTCAGCGGGCGGTTGTCCAGCGCCGAGGGCAGCCGGAAGCCGTGGTCGACCAGGGTGCGCTTGCGGGAGGCGTCCCCTTCGTACATCGCGCCGATCTGCGGGACGGTCTGGTGCGACTCGTCCAGGACCAGCAGGAAGTCCTCGGGGAAGTAGTCGAGCAGGGTGTTGGGCGCGCTGCCCGGGGCCCGGCCGTCCATGTGCCGGGAGTAGTTCTCGATGCCGGAGCAGGTGCCGATCTGCTGCATCATCTCCAGGTCGTAGGTGGTGCGCATGCGCAGCCGCTGGGCCTCCAGGAGCCTGCCCTGCCGCTCCAGCGCCTCCAGCCGCTCGGCCAGCTCCGCCTCGATGCCCCGGACCGCGGTGGCCATCCGCTCGGGGCCGGCGACGTAGTGGGAGGCGGGGAAGATGAACAGCTCGTCGTCCTCGGAGATCACCTCGCCGGTCAGCGGGTGCATGGTGGAGAGCTTCTCGATCTCGTCGCCGAACATCTCGATCCGGACGGCGAGCTCCTCGTACTTCGGGATGATCTCGATGGTGTCGCCGCGCACCCGGAACGTGCCCCGGGTGAAGGCGAGGTCGTTGCGGGTGTACTGCATGTCGACCAGGCGGCGCAGCAACTGATCGCGCTCGACCTCCATGCCGACCCGGAGCGGGGTCATCCGGTCGACGTACTCCTGGGGGGTGCCCAGGCCGTAGATGCAGGAGACCGAGGCGACCACGATCACGTCGCGGCGGGTCAGCAGCGAGTTGGTCGCCGAGTGGCGCAGCCGCTCGACCTCGTCGTTGATCGACGAGTCCTTCTCGATGTAGGTGTCGCTCTGCGGGACGTACGCCTCGGGCTGGTAGTAGTCGTAGTAGGAGACGAAGTACTCGACCGCGTTGTGCGGCATCATCTCCCGCAGCTCGTTGGCGAACTGCGCGGCGAGCGTCTTGTTGGGCTGCATGACCAGGGTGGGGCGCTGGAGCCGCTCGATCAGCCAGGCGACCGTCGCGGTCTTGCCCGTGCCCGTGGCGCCCAGCAGGACGTTGTCCTTCTCACCCGCCTTCACCCGTCGTTCCAGCTCGGCGATCGCGGCGGGCTGGTCACCCGACGGGATCATGTCCGTGACGACCTTGAAGGGAGCCGCCTTGCGCTGCAAATCTGTTACCGGCCTCACCTGTCCCACTGTAGGCGGCGGCACCGACAATCCTTATTCAACCGTCCAGCAAGCGGACCGCAAGCCGAATGCCGTTCACTGTCCTGCGGGCCCGCGCCCACCAGGCATGATGTAAGCGATATGTCCGATTTTTAGTACGTGATCCCCTCGGAGGTGTGATGTCCCGGCCAAGAGAGGCCGCCAGGCAGGCTGCCATGGCGGCGGCCCAGGCGATCGGGCAGGGAGGCGACCCGCGCCAGGTCGCCGGTCAGGTCGCGGGCCAGTTCGCGGGCCGCCTGGCCGGTCAGGCCCCGGGCCAGGGGGCCGGGCAGGAGTCCGGGGAGAGGGGGTTCTCGCTCAACCCCTCCGACTTCGTGGCCGCCCGCGACCAGGGCACGTCCGTGGGCACCCTCATCGAGGCCCGCGGCTCGTCGCTGAACGAGGCCGGGGAGATCGTCAACCGCAGCTTCAGCGAGCGCGGCCCGAACGGCGAGGCCGTCCACGTCATCTCCCCCGTGGTGATCCCCAAGGGCACCACGGCCCGGGTGGTCCTCCCGCTGGTCCTGCTGGCCGCGCTCGGCCTGGCCGGCCTGGTCGCCACCGGGCTGCCGGACGGCGCCCGGGTGCTGTTCGGCGTGCACTACTGGGCGGTGCTGGCCCTGGCCGCCGCGTTCCTGTGGTGGCGCCGGAGCGTGGTCATGGTCCCCGAGGGCTGCAAGGCGCTGATCACCAAGTTCGGCAAGCTCGTGCAGATCGCCGAGCCCGGCCGGGTGACGCTGCTCAACCCGTGGAAGCGGGTCAGCTACATCGTCAACACCACCCGCGAGTACCCGTTCAACGCGCCCATCCGCGAGGCCCCGACCCAGCAGGGCGTCAAGGCCAGCGTGGACCTGTTCCTGCAGTTCCGGATCGAGGACCCGGCCGAGTTCATCTTCGTGCTCGGCTCGGTCGGCGGCTTCCAGGCCAAGCTGCAGAACGCGATCAGCGAGGTCACCCGCTCCCTCATCTACGCCCAGCGCGCCGAGGACATCTACGACCTGGTGGGCGAGAGCACGCTCGGCATGCTGGAGAGCCTCAACCAGCAGTTCCTGCCCGCCGTACGGCTGACCGACGTGAACATCACCCACGCCGAGCCGTCCAGCCAGGAGTACCGGATGGACCTGGCCGCCCCGGAGATGATCCGGGTGGCCAAGGAGGCCTACACCTACGAGTACGAGCTCCAGCTGCGCAAGGAGCAGAACGAGGGCGACCTGGTGCGGGAGCTCGCCGGGCTGCAGGAGCAGCTCTCGGCCATCCACGCCGAGATCGCCGGCTACCAGGCCCGGATGGACACCGCGCTGGAGCGCGCCACCCACCAGGCCAAGGCCCAGGCCGGTCAGCGGCTGGTCGAGGCGGAGTCCACCGCCAAGGCCAACGCCGCGCTGCTGGAGGCGCAGGCGCTGGACATCCGGGCGCTGAGCGCCGCCGAGGCGCCGGAGATCCTCGACTACCGCTTCCAGCAGGATCTGCTCGACAAGCTGGAGTCGGTCGCCGCCCACCTGCCCCGGGTGGTCCAGGTCGGCGAGCACATCGACGTCGACCTGCTGGCCCTGGCCCAGCAGCTCGTCGGCGGGCGCGAGACGGCGCTGTTCTCCGCCGAGGACATGGCCGCGATCCGCTCCCGCATCACCGAGATCGGCCGCCGCGTCGGCGAGCGGGAGGCGGAGATATCCGCCCTGCTCAACCCGCCCGCCGATCCCGCCGCCCCCGTCGCCGTCGGGACCGCGGCGCGGGGCGGCGCCCCGGACGCCGCCC
>NZ_CDRNDK010000270.1:0-8906 GCF_977012225.1 Planomonospora algeriensis
TCCCGGGTGGCGGCGGCGCGCGCTGGCACGCCTCCCTCACCGCCGGGACGGCGCGGGTCCGCGAGGCCGTACGGCGCACGCCCGGCGCGGTGCTGCTGGCCGATCCCGACGAGATCGCGGTGATGTTCGACAAGCGGCTCTGCCACGCCCGGCTGGCGGCGGCCGGGGTGCCGGTGCCGCCCGCGCTGCCCGGACCGGTCGAGGGCTACGCCTGTCTGCGGCGGGGGCTGGACGAGGCCGGATGGGGCCGGGTGTTCGTCAAGCCCGCGCACGGCTCCTCGGCCTCCGGGGTCATCGCCCTGCACGCCGCCGGGAGCCGGGTCAGGGCGGTGACGTCGGTGGAGCTGTCGGGCGGCGGGCTGTACAACTCGCTCCGGGTGCGCTCCTACGACCGGGAGGCCGAGCTGGCGGCGATCGTCGACCGGCTGGCGCAGGACGGGCTCCACGTCGAGCGCTGGTTCCCCAAGGCGGGCGTGGGCGGGCTCACGTTCGACCTGAGGGTGGTCGTCGTGGACGGGGTTCCCACGCACGCGGTCGTGCGCGCCGGCCGCGCCCCCATGACGAACCTGCACCTGGGCGGGGTGCGCGGCGATCTGGACGCGGTCCGCGACCGGCTCGCGCGCCGGGGTGGGCGCGGGTGCTCGACGCGTGCGCGCGGGCGGCGGCGTGCTTCCCGGGGAGCCCGGCCGTCGGGGTCGACGTGATGGTCGGCACCGACTGGCGGAGCGTGGCGGTGGCGGAGGTCAACGCCTTCGGCGACCTGCTGCCCGGGCTGACCGGCCTGCCGGGGAGCGGGGCCGAGGGACTGGACACCTACGGCGCCCAGGTGCGGGCGGTGCTCTCCGGATGGCGCGGGCCCGGCGCGGAGGCGGGTTCGCGGGTGCGGATCCTCCGGGCGGGCCGGGAAGCGGAAACGGGCCAGGGCGCGGAGACTGAGGCGGGCCCGCGGCGGGCTGTACGGGCGGGCGCGGAGGCGGGGACGTGACGCGGGACATGAACCGGATCGTGGGGAGCCATGATCTGCTGCTGGTGACGCTCGACACGCTCCGCCACGACGTGGCCGACGGGCTGCTTCGGGCCGGGCGGCTGCCCAACCTGGCGCGGGCGCTGCCCGGCGGGCGGTGGGAGCGGCGGCACAGCCCCGGCAGCTTCACCTACGCCGCGCACACCGCGATCCTCGCCGGGTTCCTGCCGACCCCGGCCGCACCGGGACCGCACCCCCGCCTGTTCGCGGCCACGTTCCCGGGCAGCGAGACCACGGCGGAGGGGACCTGGGTGTTCGACGCGCCTGACCTGCCCGCCGGGCTGGCGGCGGCGGGCTACCGCACGATCTGCGTCGGAGGGGTGGGGTTCTTCAACAAGCTCACCCCGCTCGGGTCCGTGCTGCCGGGCATGTTCGCCGAGAGCCACTGGGAGCCGGGGTTCGGGGTGACGTCCCCCACCTCGTTCGAGGAGCAGGTCGCGTGCGCTGAGCGGGCCGTCACCCGGGCGGACGGGCCGGTGTTCCTGTTCGTCAACGTCTCCGCGCTGCACCAGCCGAACTGGTTCCACCTGCCCGGCGCGACCCGCGAGCACGGCGACGGCCCCGACAGCCACGCCGCCGCGCTGGAGTACGTCGACCGGCACATCGGCAGACTGTTCGCACTGGTCAGCAGGGAGCGGCCGGGGTTCGCGATCGTCTGCTCCGACCACGGCACCGCCTACGGTGAAGACGGATATGCCGGGCATCGGATCGGCCATGAGGTGGTCTGGACCGTGCCCTACGGCGAGTTCGAGTTGAAGCAGGGAGAGTGGCGTTGACCTCGATTTCCGCGCGGGCGACGGAGACGGCGGAGGCGGCCTCCCCGCCTGGAGGCGGCCGTGGGCCGGAACCCGGTCGCGGGCCGGATCCCGGCTCGGCGCCGCTCTCCGATCCGCAACCCGTCCCCGGTCGGCGAATCGGCGGCGGAGGGCTCGATGGGGAGGCCGGCCCCTACCAGGGATACGTCTACGCCTACCCGCACAAGACGGCCTACCGGCCGCTGGACCCGCGTCCGCCGCTGCGGGAGGTGTGGGCGGGCGAGCCGACCGGCAGCCTCTCCCTCTACCTGCACATCCCGTTCTGCGAGATGCGCTGCGGATTCTGCAATCTGTTCACCCGGACCGGCGCGCCCGAGGAACTCGTCGCCGCCTACCTGGACGCGCTGGAGCGCCAAGCGCACGCCGTACGGGACGCCCTGGACACGCCGCGGTTCGTCACCGCGGCGATCGGCGGCGGCACGCCGACCTACCTGAGCGCGGGCGAGCTCACCCGGCTCTTCGACCTCACCGAGAAGACCATGGGCGTGGACCTGCGGGCCGTTCCCCTGTCGGTGGAGACCTCGCCCGCCACCGCGACCGCCGACCGGCTCGCGGTGCTGGCCGAGCGGGGCGCGACGCGCGTCTCCATCGGCGTGCAGAGTTTCGTCGACGCCGAGGCCCGGGCGGCGGTCCGGCCGCAGCGGCGGGCCGAGGTCGAGGCGGCGCTCGGCCGGATCCGGGAGGCCGGGTTCGAGGCGCTCAACCTCGACCTGATCTACGGCATCGACGGGCAGACCGAGCGCTCCTGGCACCACTCCCTGGACGCTGCGCTGACGTGGCGGCCGGAGGAGATCTACCTGTACCCGCTGTACGTCCGCCCGCTCACCGGCCTCGGCCGCCGGGCCCGCGACTGGGACGACCACCGGCTCGGCCTCTACCGCCAGGGCCGCGACCACCTGCTGGCCGCCGGATACGAGCAGGTGTCGATGCGGATGTTCCGGCTGCCCGGGACGGCGAGCGCCACCGAGTACTGCTGCCAGAGCGACGGCATGGTCGGCCTCGGCTGCGGAGCCCGCTCCTACACCTCCGATCTCCACTACTCCTACGAGTACGCGGTGGCCGCCGGCCAGGTACGCGCGATCATCGACGACTACGTACGGCTCGCGCCCGAGGAGTTCGCGGCCGCCAACGTCGGCTTCCGGCTCGACGCGGGGGAGCGGCGCAGACGCCATCTGATCCAGTCGCTGCTCCAGGCCGAGGGCGTGGACCCGGCCGCCTACCGGGACCGGTTCGGCACCGAGGCGGCCGACGACTTCGGCGGCGAGCTGGCGATCCTGGCCGGACGCGGCTGGCTGGAGCCGACCGGCCCGCCGGAGAGGGAAACGGGCCGGATCCGGCTGACCGCCGAGGGCCTCGCGCACTCCGACGCGATCGGCCCCGCGCTCTTCTCCGGCCGGGTCCGCACGCTGATGGCGGGGTACGAGGTCCGGTGAGAGCCGTCCCGTTCCCGCAGGGCGGTGATCCCGGCGATCCCGGCGATCCCGGCGATCCCGGCGATCCCGGCGATCCCGGTGATCCCGGCGATCCCGGTGCCCTGGAAGACCTCGGCGGCGCCGGAGTGCCCCGTGCGCCCGGTGACCTCGGTGGTCCCGGTGGCCGCGACCACCTGTCGATCCTCTACCGGGGACCGCTGGCCAGCTGCGACTACGACTGCCCCTACTGCCCGTTCGCCAAGCGCCGCGACAGTCCGGAGCGGTTGCGGGCCGACCGGGCGGCCCTCGAGCGGTTCACCGGCTGGGCGGCCGAGCGGGACCACCCGGTCTCCGTGCTGTTCACCCCGTGGGGCGAAGGGCTCGTCCGGTCCTGGTATCGCCGGGCGATGATCCGGCTCAGCCACCTGCCGCACGTCCGCCGGGTCGCCATCCAGACCAACCTCAGCAGCCGGACCGACTGGCTGGCCGAGGCCGACCTGGGCACGCTCGCGCTCTGGGCGACCTACCACCCCGGCCAGGTCGACTACGGGCGGTTCCTCGGCAGGTGCCGTGACCTGACCGGCCGGGGCGTGCGGTTCAGCGTCGGCGTCGTCGGCCTGCCCGAGCACCTCGACCAGGCCCGCAGGCTCCGGGCCGACCTGCCGGAGGGGGTGTACCTGTGGGTGAACGCCGCCGAGGGGCGCCTCTACACCGACGCCGAGGCGGACGACTGGACGGCGATCGACCCGTTGTTCCAGCACAGCCGGTTCCCGCACCGCAGCGCCGGGCGGGCCTGCCGTACCGGCGACAGCGTCGTCTCGGTGGACGGCGACGGCACCGTACGGCGCTGCCACTTCGTCCCGGCCGTGCTCGGCAACCTCTACGACGGGACGTTCCGGCGCCGGGTCCGGCCGTGTCCTGCGGCGCTGTGCGACTGCCACATCGGCTACGTGCACCTGGAGCCGACCGGTCTGTACGACGTGTTCGGCGACGGTGTCCTGGAGCGCATCCCGCACGGCTGGTGACACGCGCCGGGCGGCGTCCACGCGTTCCGCGCCTGTGCGGGGGCGTTTCCCGGTGCCACCGGAGAATCTCCCGGTGACAACGGCGAAAGAGCGGCTCCACGACCGTGGAACCGCTCTTTCACTGACTGATCACCAGAAGGTCCCCCATGAGGAGGGGTGGCGTCTCGACGGGGGCGGCCCCCGCTTCGACGGTTCACGACCGGTCGTCTCCGGCCGGCGGAGACGACCGGGATGCATCTCTCCTCCGGCGGCGTCCGGTGAGACGAAGCCGGATGCGCCGCCGCGTTCAGTCGTCCAGGAGGAGGGTCAGTTGTCGATGATGCCGAGGATGGCGATGTCGAGGAGGTCGTTCAGGACCTCGTTGTGGTTGCTGCGGTCGATGTAGGTGAAGTTGGGCCGGTCGTAGCCGCGGCCGTAGTCCCCGTCGCCGGCCGACGCGGGGCCGGCGACCGCCAGGCTGGCGAGGCCCGCGACGCCGGTGAGGACCGCCCCGGCGAGAATGCGACGAATCATGGGTTTTCCTCCATGGGAACGAAACGGAGAATTGTCGGTGACCCGGGCGGCCGGCCGCGTCCGGCCGGTCGCTCGTGTCGTGAACAAGCATCACCCTCGCGGGGGGCGTCGTTTCGTCGGGTCTCTGCTGTGTCCGGCCAAGGCCGGGTGATGCTTTCTTAACCGTCCGCGCCGTTTCGCCGACGCTGTTTCACCGGCGCTGTCTCGCCCGCGCGCCGGGAGGCGTCAGGTCTCGCGCTCGGGGCGGTAGTCGGTCTCGGGCAGGCCGAAGGTCCAGGCGACCCCCTCACGGGCGGTGCGGGTGGCGGGCGGGACGCGCAGCCAGTACTTCCGGAAGGCGCCGTCGGGCTCGGCGGTGGAGTTGACCACCTCGACCATCACCACGGGCTCGTCGTCGGGCAGGTCGATCCGCCAGAGGACGCCGGTCTCGTCCCGGTGCAGCGGGGTCGCGCCGGACTCCTGCAGATAGCGGTCGTAGCCGAAGTGCTCCAGCATCACCCGGCGCAGCTCGGCGTTCTCCTCGGCGCGGATGCGCGCGGGGGTCAGCCCCGCCATGGACGCGGCGAAGTCCGCGGGGACGGGCATGCCGCCCCAGGCGTGCACCGCGAAGCCGTCGGGGAAGAGCAGGGCCGGACCGTCGGCACGGTGCAGCCGGTGCAGCTCGTCGCGGTGCAGTTCGGTGGGGCGCTCACAGACGACGGCCGCCCGCTCGAACGGCCACCACCAGCCCGCCGACCGGGCGACCTGGGCGAGCCCCTCGGTCTCCGGCCTGCCCAGCGCGTCGAAGAGCGCCAGCCAGGCGGCGTCCTGCTGGCCCAGCACGGCGTCCAGCGTCGAGTTCCGGAGCGCGGCCCCGGCCTCCTCGGTCTCCTCCGCCGCGGCGATGCTCCGCCGGATCTGCGTGGCCAGGTCGCCGACCGGGCCCCAGAGCCGGCCTCCCGTCAGGGACCAGGCCAGCGACCAGCCGCTGATGCCCAGCGAGGCGTGCACGGCGGCCCTGGCCCGCTCCCACTGCCGGGTCCTGACCTCCTCGCGGACCGGCCTGCCGGCGTCCAGGGCGGTGGCGGCCCGCGCGCCCGCGAGCGGCGAGTCGACCCAGACGATCCTCTCGGGCTCCGCCAGCCCGGCGGCGCGGTAGGCCAGCCGTACTCCGGCCTCGGCTCCGGGGCGGTCGGCCGCTCCGGCGCGGAAGGCGATCTCCTCCCACCCGCGGGCCGTGGCGGTCAGGGCGTCGGCGAGTTCGATGGTGACGGTCATCTCGTCGGTCTCCCGGGATCAGTCGGCGACGACGCGGAACGCGCCGGGGACGTATTCGCGCTGGCGCTGCACGCGGTACCACCCCTTGGGGAGGGGGATCGCGGCGTGCTCCTCGTGGACCACGCGGCCTCCGGAGGGAAGGTGGAGGAAGTCGGGGTCCATCGGGTGCGGGCTCCGGACCAGGGCGCCGGGGCCGACGACGGCGTGGGCGTGGCCGGTCGCCTCGCCCAGGGCCAGCACCAGCCGGCCGCCGGGGTCGCGCGGCGCGGAGGGGGCGGTCCGGAGGGTCGCGGGCACGGCCTCCTCGGGGACGGGCACGATCAGGATGTCGCCCTGGCGGTACATGGGTGGCTGGCTCCTCGGGTCGGGGTCGGTCGAAAACTAACCCCCGCCACCGACATTTCACCGCCCCCGGGGTCACGGACCCGGTCCGGTCCGTGACCCGGCTCGGTCCGGTTCTCGGCCGGGTTCCGGGAATGGCCGGGTTCCGGGAACGGCTGGGCTCTGGGAACGGCCGGAGCGGGATCGGAGCGGGGAGAACGGGCGGAACCGGTGCGACTCCGGCGGGGAACGACGATGCGCGTCCTTTTTGAAGGGGATCGACAGAAAAGCGGCTCCACGGCCGGGAATGGGCCGTGGAGCCGCTCTCGTTTGCGTTGATCAACGCGCCAGAAGTTTCCCCGGATCGGGGTGGTGTTTTACAGGGAAGACGGTTTACCGTTTTGGAGGGAATTCATTCGGTGAATGCCTCCGCTCGGCGGGGACGCCGGGGTGGACCGTCTCCGGGCGGAGGTGCCTGATCTCGGGATCGGGCACCCGCCGTCGCGCAGAGAGGATCAGTTCTCGATGATGCCGAGGAGCGCGAGGTCGATGAGGTCGTTCAGGACCTCGTTGTGGTTGCCACCGTTGACGTAGGTGGTGCCGCGGTCGTGACCCCAGTCGCCGGCCGAGGCGGTGCCGGCGATGGCCAGGGCGCCGACGCCCGCGAGACCTGCGATGGCCGCACCGGCGAGAATACGACGGATCATGGTTTTTCCTCCATGGAAATGGAACGGGGAACTCTTTGAGGCTTCCGCGGTGGGCCGCATCCGGCCGTCCGCAGGTCGCCGCGAATAAGCATCCCGTACCGGTGGAGTCGTTTCAGCGAATTAAAGCCATGATTGATCAAAGCCTGGTGGTGGTTCTTTTAAGGTGGCCGGCGGTTTCATGGATTCGCAGATGGCGGCCGTCGCGTTGATTCCGTGGAACAGGCTCCCAGTGCGCGGAGCACGAATCCGGAGACGATGTCCTCGGCGTCCTCCACCGTCACCGTGCCGTCGAGCAGCGGCAGCCGTTCGGCGCCGATGACGGCGAGGATGAGCCGCGCGGTGGCGGTCACGTCGACGGCCTGGAAGTCGCCCGCGGCCACCCCGCCTTCGATGATGCCGGTCAGGATCCGCTGCATCGGCGCGACGTGCTCGGCCAGGCGCTGGTAGGCGTCGGGCCCCAGGGCGGCCGACAGATCGGCGGGCCCGGGGTGCGGGTGGGCGAGCAGTCCGGCGAGCTGGAGCCGGACGAACACCCGCAGCCGCTCGGCGGGGGAGGCGTCGTCGGCGAGCTCGCGCTCGTAGGCCTCGATGAAGTAGTGCGTCACCCGCTCGGTGAAGGCCAGCAGCAGCGCGGCCTTGTCCGGGAAGTAGTTGTACAGCACGGTGCGGGTGATCCCCGCCTCGCCGGCCACGTCGGTCATGGAGATGGCGTCGATGCCCTGGCCGCGGGAGAGCCGCGAGACCGCCTGCAGGATGCGCTCCCGCGTCTGTGCGCGGTGCTCGCCTATCGTCGCGGCCGAAATGCGGGGCATGGGCCCATCGTCGCACATGCCCGGCGCGCCGGCCGGGGAGTCGGGTGGAGCGCCGGTACGGGCGCCGGGCCGGGGGAGCCTGCGGATTCCGGGAGGGGGAATCGCGCGAACGCCGGGCCGGGCCGTTGCGCCGGAGCCGGACCGGACGATCGCGCGGGCGGCGGCCGGAGCATCGCGGTCAGGCCGCGAGCTCGGCTCGCGCCACCCGGCCGAGGTCGGCCAGGACCTCGGTGTTGAGCTGGTAGGCGAGCCTGGTCTCACGGATGATGCGCTGCTTCTCGGGCTCGTCGACCGGCAGGGCGTCCAGCCGGGCGCGGTAGGCGTCCTTGAACCGGGGCAGGCTGCCGATCCGGTCGAACCGGTAGAAGTCGACGCCGCCCCCCGGCCCGTAGCCGTAGATCTTCTCCAGCTCCATGCGGATGAACTGCCCGCCGGACAGGTCGCCCATGTAGCGGGTGTAGTGGTGGGCGACGTAACCGCCGGGCCAGTCGGCGACCTGGTTGATCCGGGCGACCAGGGTGAGGGTCGGCTTGGAGGGCTCGATCCGGTCCGCCCAGCGGGCGCCGTAGATCGTCTCCAGGTCGCGGACCAGCGGCTCCTCCCGGTAGAGCTCGGGCAGGACGAACGGCCCGGCGACCGGGTCGCCGGCGAGCTCCCGGGAGGCGCCGTCGAGCGCGACGTAGGCGAAGTAGTGCTGGGCCACCAGCTCGCCGTAGGCCTCGCGGCTGAGCCGCCCGGCCATCAGCGCCTTGAGGTAGCCGTCGTCCTCGGCGGAGGCGTGATCGCCCCAGGTGGCGGTCCTGAGGACGTCGGAGAACGGCGCCTGGCTCATGATCACTCCGTCTCGAAGAGGACTTTCATGACAGAGTGTCACAAAGAATCGGAGGGCGCGTCAAGACGATGGTGACACCTTGTCGTGAAACCTGGGAGGCGGCGGTCCCTGGGCCGCCCCTTCGGCGGGCGGGGATCTCCGGGCGGCGCCTCCGGCGCGCGGGGCGCCTGGGCCGTACCCGCGGCACG
>NZ_CDRNDK010000271.1:0-8881 GCF_977012225.1 Planomonospora algeriensis
TCCCCGGCGGGCGGGGGCGGCCGCGGCGGGCCCGGGAGGGCTACGCGTTGGTCGGGAAGCCGAGGTTGACCCCGCCGTGGCTCGGGTCGAGCCAGCGCGACGTGACGACCTTGCCCCGGGTGTAGAAGTGCACCCCCTCGGTGCCGTGCACGTGCGTGTCCCCGAAGAGCGAGGCCTTCCAGCCGCCGAAGCCGTAGAACGCCATCGGCACCGGGATCGGCACGTTGATGCCGACCATGCCGACCTCCACCTCGTTCTGGAAGCGCCGGGCGGCGCCGCCGTCGTTGGTGAAGATCGCGGTGCCGTTGCCGTACTCGCCGCCGTTGATCAGCGCCAGGCCCTCCTCGTAGGAGGAGACCCGCACCACCGCCAGGACCGGGCCGAAGATCTCCTCGGTGTGCACCCGGGAGCCGGGCGGGACGTGGTCGAAGACGGTGGGGCCGAGCCAGAAGCCGGGCGTCTCCGCCGCCGCGCCGCCGCCGAGGACCGGGGTCCGCCTGCCGTCCACCACCAGCTTCGCACCCTCGGCGGCACCCGCCTCCAGGTAGGAGACCACCTTGTCGCGGTGAGCGGCGGTGATCAGCGGGCCCATCTCGGAGCGGGGGTCGTCACCGGGGCCGACGGTCAGCTCCTCCACCCGGGAGACGATCTTCTCCACGAGCTCGTCGCCGATCGGATCCACGGCCAGCACGACGGAGATCGCCATGCAGCGCTCGCCTGCCGAGCCGAAGCCCGCCGAGACCGCGGAGTCCGCGACGAGGTCGAGGTCGGCGTCGGGCAGGACCAGCATGTGGTTCTTGGCCCCGCCGAGCGCCTGGACCCGCTTGCCCGCGGCGGATCCCCGCTCGTAGACGTAGCGGGCGATCGGGGTCGAGCCGACGAACGAGACGGCCTTGACGTCCGGGTGCTCCAGCAGCCGGTCCACCGCCTCCTTGTCGCCCTGGACCACGTTGAAGACCCCGTCCGGCAGTCCCGCCTCCGCCCAGAGGCGGGCCAGCAGCAGCGAGGCCGACGGATCCCGCTCCGAGGGCTTGAGCACGAACGTGTTGCCGCAGGCGATCGCGACCGGGAACATCCACATCGGGACCATGGCCGGGAAGTTGAACGGGGTGATCCCGGCGACCACGCCCAGCGGCTGGCGGATCGAGTAGGAGTCGACCCGCGTGGAGACGCCCTCGGAGAAGCCGCCCTTGAGCAGGTGCGGGATGCCGCAGGCGAACTCCACGACCTCCAGTCCTCGGGCGACCTCGCCCAGCGCGTCGGAGTGCACCTTGCCGTGCTCGGCGCTGATCAGCGCGGCGAGCTCGTCGCGATGGGCGCGGACCAGCTCGCGGAAGCGGAACAGCACCTGCGACCGCCTCACCAGCGAGGTGTCCCGCCAGCCGGGGTAGGCCGCCGCGGCCGCGGCCACGGCCGCGTCGACCTCGGCGGCCGTGGCGAGCCGTACCCGCCCGGCGACCTCCCCCCTGGCCGGGTCGAAGACCTCCGCCGTGCGGCCGGTGCCCGCGACTGCGGTTCCGTTGATCCAATGGGTGACGTTCTTCACGATCCTGCGCTCCCTGCGCACCCGCGGCACGCTTCTTCCGCGCCCTGCGGCACGCTTCTTCCGCGCCCTGCGGCGCGATGCCTCCCGCACGCCTGCCCGGTACGGCGCTCCCGCGTACCGGCGTGCGGCGTCCTGCCGGTGCGCCTACGGCGCGGCGACCTCCGCGTCGACGGTCTCGAGCGCGGCGACCACGATCCCGAGGCCCTCGGCGGCCTCCTCCGCGGTCAGGGTGAGCGGCGGGGCCATGCGCAGCACGTTGCCGTACAGGCCGCCCTTGCCCGCGAGCAGGCCCGCCTTCCTGGTCTCCTCCATGAACCGGGCCGCGAGCGCCGGGGCGGGCGCGCCGGTCGCCGGGTCGACCAGCTCGACGGCGAACATCAGGCCCTTGCCGCGCACGTCCCCGACGATCGGCAGGCGTGTCGCGGCCTCGCGCAGGCCGTCGATGATCAGTGTGCCGGTCCGGGCCGCGTTCGCCTGCAGGTCGTGGTCGAGCACGTAGTCGAGGGTCGCGTTGGCCGCGGCCATGGAGATCGGGTTGCCTCCGAAGGTGGCCAGGCCGGTCGCGTGCAGGGCGTCCATCAACTCGCCCCGGGCGACGACGCCGCCCACCGCGAAGCCGTTGCCGAGGCCCTTGGCGAAGGTCATCATGTCCGGCGTGACGCCGTGGTTCTGGATGCCGAAGAAGGCCGAGCCGGTACGGCCCCAGCCGGTCTGCACCTCGTCGGAGATGAACAGGATCCCCTCGGCGTCCAGGACCTCCTTGTAGGCCGCGAACAATCCGTCGGGCGCCATGGTGAACCCGCCCACGCCCTGGATCGGCTCGGCGATCAGCGCGGCGACGTCGCCGGCGGCGGCGGTGGCGAGCACGTGGCGCAGATCCTCGACGCAGGCGGCGATGTAGTCGGCGTCCGACATGCCGCGGAACTGGGCGAGGTGCCGGTCCGCGCCGTGCAGGAAGTGCACGTTCAGCGGCGAGAGCGAGTTGTTCTTCCACGCCCGGTTGCCCGTCACGCCGATCGCGCCGAAGCTGCGGCCGTGGTAGCTCTGCCGCATGGCGAGCACCTGGTCGGACCCGCGCGCGTAGGTGGCCAGCAGCAGCGCCGTCTCGTTCGCCTCGGTGCCGGAGTTGGTGAAGAAGACCTTCGCGTCCTCGATACCGGAGAGCCGGGCGATCTTCTCGGCCAGCTCGACCTGGCCGCGGAGCAGGTAGACGGTGGAGGTGTGCACCACGCCGGTGGCGAGCTGCCGCTCGACGGCCTCGCGCACCTCAGGCACGTCGTAGCCGATCATGTTGGTCAGGATGCCCGCGAAGAAGTCCAGGTAGGTCTTCCCCGACGCGTCGACGACCCGGTTGCCCTTGCCGCCGACGATCTCGATGGGCTCGTTGTAGTAGAGGGCCAGCCAGTTGGGCATGACCGCCCGGTGACGCGCGAGAAGGTCCGACATGCATCGAGTATCCCTGCCCGCGCTCACCTCTCCTATCGGCAGACTGTCGGAAAAATCGGCGGTCGCCCGTCAGGGTGTAAACCCCGCGCCCACCCCCTGCTCCTCCCTCTCCGCCTCAGCCCCGGCCCCCGCCCTCGGCGCGGGCCGGATCACCGCCAGGGCCAGGGCCGCGGCCGCGACGCAGAACCCGATGCCCACCCATGAGCCGAAGGACATGGCCGAGACGAACGCCTCCCGCGCGGCCCCCATCAGCTCCGGGTCCCCCAGCAGGCCGGCGCCCGCGATGGACTCGCGGGCGGCGGCCGGCGCCCCGGCGGGCATCGACGAGGTGTAGACCCCGGCGAGCACGCTGCCGAGCACGGCGACGCTCAGCGCCATGCCGACCTGCTGGACGGTGTCGTTCAGCGCCGAACCGACTCCCGCGTGAGCGGGCGGCACCGCGCCCATCAGGGTCGCGTAGGCCGCCGGCCCCGCGAGGCCGCCGCCGACCCCCATGACCATCAGGCCGGCGATCAGCATGCCGTACCCGCTGCCGGCGGTCAGGAAGGCGAGCACGCCGAATCCGAGGCCCATGACGCCCAGACCGACCGCGATGAGCACCCGGTTGCTGACTTTCTGCCCCAATCCGGCGCCGACCGCGTTGAACAGCGCCGCGGCCACCGCGTACGGCAGCAGCGCGAGCCCCGCCTTCATGGGGTCGTAGCCCAGCACGAACTGCAGGTACTGGGTGAGCATCAGCAGCAGCGCGCCCGTGCCGAACGACATCAGCACGATCGAGAACGAGGCTCCGCTGAAGTTCCGGTCGCGGAAGAGCTCCAGCGGGAGCATGGGATGGTCCGAGCGCCGCTCCCAGAGCACGAAGGCGCCGAGCGCGAGCACGGCCAGCGCCGCGGCGGCCGGCACCGGCCCTCCCGTCAGCCCCTCGGACGGCAGGGAGATGACCACGAAGACCAGCGCGCTCATGCCCGTGGTGGACAGGACCACCCGGCCGGGTCGAGCCGCCGCGCCGGGCCGCGCGACTCGGGCATCAGCACGACCGCCGCCGCGCCGGCCACGATCGCGACGGGCACGTTGAGCAGGAAGATCGATCCCCACCAGTAGTGCTCCAGCAGGAAACCGCCCAGCGTGGGACCGGCGATCACGCCGACCATCGCCACCGCGCTCCACGCCGCGATGGCCTTGCGGCGCTCACCCTCGTCGAAGACGGTGATCAGGATCGACAGCGTGCTCGGCATCAGGATGGAGCCGCCGACGCCCATCAGCGCGCGGGCCGCGATGAGCTGCCAGGGCTCGGTGACCACCACGGCCACCAGCGAGGCCCCGCCGAACAGGACCAGGCCGATGATCAGGAAGCGTTTGCGGCCGTACCGGTCGGAGAGGCTGCCCGCGGTGAGCAGCAGACCGGCGAAGACCAGGATGTAGGCGTCCAGGATCCACTGGATGTCCGCCGGTCCCGCGCCGAGGTCGGTCATCAGGGACGGGATCGCCAGGTTCAGGACGGTGTTGTCCACGACCAGGACCAGCAGGCTCAGGCACAGGACCCCGAGGATCCACCAGCGCCGCGGATCACGCTCTTCTCGTACAGTGTTCGATTCCACTCGCACACTGTACGACGAATCTCGTACGGTGTGCGAGTGCATTTATGCTGGAAGGGTGCATCAGCCCATCGACTCGGTCTGGACCCGCGAGCCCAGGACCTCCAAGAGCCCGACGCTCAGCCGCGAGCAGATCGTCCGCGCCGCGATGGAACTGCTCGACGCCGAGGGCGTCGACGCGCTGAGCATGCGCCGCCTGGGCGCGAGACTCGGCTCGGGCGCCACCAGCATCTACTGGCACGTGGCCCACAAGGACGAGCTGCTCGAACTCGTCATGGACGAGGTCTACGGCGAGGTCCCGCTACCCGATCCGGAGGTCGTCGGCTGGCAGGACGCCGTCACGGTCTTCGCGTACGGCCTGCGCGAGGCGCTCTTCAAGCACCCCTGGGCGATCTCCCTCATCAGCACCAGGCCGGCCCTCGGCCCCAACGCGATACGCCGGGCGGCCTTCATGGCGACCGCCTTCGAACGGGCCGGCTTCACCGGCCTGGAACCGGACTACGCGAGCGCCGCCCTGCTCTCCTACGTCCTCGGCGCGACCGCGCCCGAGATCGCCTGGCAGGCCATGACCGACCGCTCCGGGCTGAACGGCGAAGAACTGGTGGACGCCATGCACGAGACCGTGCGCCGGGCGGCCCGCGACCACCCCGACCTCATCAGCCGCCACGAGCGGTACCGTGACCACGACGCGGACGTCACCCGCGCGATCAGCTTCGACTTCGGCCTCACCTGCCTGCTCGACGGGATGAAGGCCCGGCTGGCACGGAACCCGGGCTCACTCACCGAGACCGGCGGCGAGTAGTTGACGTAACGTAAAACACCAAGCAGACATATTTACACATTGATCGGTTATTCTCGGTGAGTGCTGCCCACCATCGCCGATGTGCTCGCCCTGGACACCGTCCGCCGGGGGAATCCCCGGGTCGTCGCGGGAGCCGACCGGCTGGACACGCGGGTGCGCTGGGTCCACGTCGGCGAGGTCACCGACATCGCCCACCTGCTGCGCGGCGGCGAACTGGTGCTCACCACCGGCATCGCCCTGCCCGACGACCCGGACAAGCTCACCGGCTACATCACCGGCCTGGCGGCCGTCGGCGCGGCCGGGCTGATCGTGGAGCTGGGCCGCAAGTTCATCGGGGAACTCCCCCGGCCCGTGGTCGCCGCAGCCGAGGAGCACGGCCTGCCGCTGGTCACGCTGGCCCGCGAGACCCCGTTCGTGCAGATCACCGAGTCGGTGCACGCCCGGATCATCGACCGCCAGCTGGAGGAGCTGCGCGCCTCGGAACAGCTCCACGAGGTCTTCACCGCCCTCTCCGTCGAGGGCGCCTCCCCCGCGGAGATCCTCGCGCAGGTCTCCCGGCTCTCCGGCCGCCCGGTACTGCTCGAGAACCTCGCCCACCAGGTGCTCGCCTGCGAGTCCGCCGGGCAGGACACCCGCACGCTGCTGTCCAGCTGGGAGAGCCGGTCCCGCGCCGTCGTCTCCGATCAGCGCACCTCCTACGACACCGCCTCCGGCTGGCTGGTCACCATGGTCGGCGCCCGGGGCCAGGACTGGGGCCGGCTGATGCTGCTCTGCGAGGCCGAGCCGGGCCCCCGTGACATCGTGCTCGCCGAGCGCGCCGCGATCACGCTGGCCCTGGGCCGCCTGCTGGAGCGGCACCAGGAGTCCTTGGAACGGCAGGCGCACGGCACGATCATCTCCGGCATCCTCAGCCACGCCTACGCCGATCCCGACGAGGCCGCGGCCCGCGCCCGCGCGGTCGGCGTACCGCTCACCGGCCGCAAGCTGATCAGCGTGGTGCTCCGCCTCGCCGAGTCGCCCGAGAACCCCTCGGACGGCCCTGAGCAACTCGCCAGGCTCGTCGAACTCGCCGACGCCGCCGCCGGAGCCTGCCGCGCCGCCCGCTTCCCCGCCCTGGTCGGCGCCCTGGACCAGAACCGCGTCGGCGTCCTGCTCCCCCTGCCCCCGCGCGCCCTGGCCGAGCCCACGCTGACCGCTCTCTCCGACCGCCTGCGCGCCGCCTTCGCCGCCCCGTTCGTGCTCGCCGCCGGCTCGGTCGTCGAAACCGTCCGCGACGTACGGCGCAGCTTCCTCGAGGCCGAGCAGGTCGCCGACGTCGCCGTCCGGCAGCCCGACGGGCGGGCCTTCTACCGCCTGCCCGACCTGCACCTGCGCGGCCTGCTCCATCTGCTGCGCGACGACGCCCGGCTGCAGACCTTCGCCGAGCGCGAGCTCGGCCCACTCCTGACCCACGACGCCCAGCGCGGCGGCGACCTGGCCCGGATCCTCCGCGTCTACCTGGACTCCGGGCGCAACAAGGCGGTCGCGGCGCAGAAGGCCCACCTGTCCCGGCCCGCCTTCTACGACCGGCTCCGCCGCCTGGAGCGCATCCTCGACGCCGATCTGGACGACGTCGAGACCTGCCTCTCCCTCCACGTCGCGCTGCTGGCGCTGGAGTCCTTCCGCCGGGACGTCCCACGCTCCTGAGACCTCGGCGTCGTCCCGCATCGCCCGGCGATGACGCGAACGCAGATGATCTCATACCAGAAACATCACTTTCTCAGCCTGTTTCGCGTGTTTCACCGTCATTGACAGGTAGATCTCGGCACCATGGTGCACCGAAGTCAGGTCACCAAGGGGGAGATATACATGTCACGACGTCTCATCGCCGGGCTCGCGGCCGTGGCGATCACGGCCACGGCGATTCCAGCGGAAGCCGAGCAGGCGGGGACGTCCTTCCCCTCCTCGGCGTTCCCGCTCGGCGAGCCCGGGGCGCCGATCAAGAACCAGCGTGCGGTGGCCCCCGGGGTCGACCTCTTCAGCGTGACGCACGGCACGCCCACCCAGGGATGGACCGTCTCCCTGCTGATGCCCAACGGGCACGACAACGGCTCGCTGGCCACCGCCCAGGCGAAGGCGGCCGAGGCCGAGGCGGCCGGTTTCACCCCGAGTGTCCTGAGGATCGTGCAGCCCGCCGCCGCGGACGCTCCCCCCGTGGAGCGGTACATGGTGCGGATCGGGCTGTGGACGTTCAAGCAGCGGGCCAAGGCCGACAAGGTGGTCAAGGAGCTCAAGGCCGCCGGGATCCGCGCCAAGACCGACTTCCTCGGTGACGACGGCGACCAGACCACCGGCCCGTGGGACATGCGGGTGGTGATGGTCGACCCGAAGGTCTTCAAGGGCTCCTACCGGACCAGCGTCGGCACCAGCGTGGCCAAGCGCGAGACCACCTCCTCGATGTCCAAGCTCAACAAGGCCATCGCGGGCGTCAACGGCGGGTTCTTCAACATCCACACCGCCAAGGCGCTCCAGGGCGACCCCGTGGGCGTATCGGTGGTGGGCGGGAAGCTCCTCAGCGAGGGGACGCCGGGCCGGAGCGCGCTCGTCATCACCGGCAGGAAGGCCTGGATCACCGAACTGCGCTCGGCGGTCACCGCGGTCTCCTCCGACGGGACGAAGGTCGAGGTCAAGGGGGTCAACAGGGCCGCCGCCGCGGACGAGCTCGTCCTCTACACCGAGGAGTTCGGCGCCAAGACCGCCACGGACGGCGGCGCCGAGGTCGTCGTCGACGCCCAGGGCAGGATCGTGAAGGCCCGCGCGCCGGCGGCGTCGTCCCCCGCGGGCACTACGTCCTCCACGGCACCGGCGTCATGGCCGACTGGCTGCACGAGCACGCCTGGGAGACCTGGACCATGAAGCTCGACACCAAGGTCGTAGACCTGAGGACGGGAAGGGCCGTACGGCTCACCCCCCAGACGTACGTGATGGGCGGCGGAGTCGGCCTGCTCAGGAACGGCCGGGTCAGGATCAGCGCGGCGGCCGACGGGCATGCCTCGGTCAACATGATGCTCCGGCGCCACCCGCGCACGATCGTCGGCGTCAACAAGTCGGGCGGACTGATCCTGGTCACGGTCGACGGCCGCAACCCGGGCGTCTCCGTCGGCGCCTCGATGGTGGAGGCCGCGCAGATCATGCGCTGGCTGGGCGCCAAGCAGGCCATCAACTTCGACGGCGGCGGCTCGACCGCGATGGTCGTCGGCCACAAGGTCGTCAATCGGCCCTCCGACGGCCGGGAACGGACCATCGGGGACGCGCTGTTCATCACGCCCTGACCGATCGCTGATCGCTTTTCGGGTCCCGTCCTCCGGGGCGGGACCCTAATCACGTGGAGAGGGTCCCGGGAAGCCGGGAAGAGACCCGGCGAACGAGGAAAGGCCGGCGTCGGTCCGGAACCGCCATCCCGACCGCCCGGAAACCCGAGAACACCCGGGGACGAAAGAAGGGCCGCCCCCG
>NZ_CDRNDK010000272.1:0-8874 GCF_977012225.1 Planomonospora algeriensis
CGCCAGCGCCCGCGGCCAGGCCACCCCGCCGGCCAGGCTCGCGCCCAGGGCGGCGGCCACGACACGGGTACGGGTGGTGAACCGGGCGAGGGAGATCATGGAGGAAGGGAGTCCGTTCGTCGCGGGCGGGACGGTCCCGGCCCGGCTGTGGCGCTCGGCCGCCGGGCCGGTGCGGCCGGGGACCGGCCGCCTTCCCCATTGGGCCCGCGCGACGTAGCAGGAGGAGAGCGGGAAGGGTGCGGTGCGGTTGCCCGCGGGGCGAAAGGCTCGCCCCGCCTTCCCCGGGCACCCGCCTCTCCCGCGACGTCCGCTCCCGTCCGGCCGACCTTCTCCGGCCGACCTTCTTCGCCGTCCCTCTCCGGCGGCGCCGGCCTCCTCCGCGGCGGTCGTCAGCCGACGCGGAGCACCAGCTTGCCCCGGGTCCGGCCCTCGGCGAGGCGCTTGTGCGCCTCGGCCGCCCGCTCCAGCGGGAAGACCTCCTCGACCTCGATCCGGACCCGGCCGTCGTCGACCAGCTCCGCGATGCGGGCCAGCGCGGAGCCGTCAGGCTCGACGAGGAACGCGCTCGCCCGCAGGCCGCGCTCCTGCGCGCGCCGGGCCAGCTCGGGGGAGACGCCGGAGGGCACCGCGACGAGCAGGCCGCCGGGGACCAGCACGTCCAGGGAGCGCGTGCCGGTGGCCTCGTGATCGTCGCCGATCAGGTCGATGACCACGTCGACGTCCTTGACGGCCTCCTCGAACCGGACCGAGGAGTAGTCGACGAGCTCGTCGGCGCCGAGCCCGCGCAGCCACTCGTGCTTGTCGGCGCGGGCGGTGCCGATCACATGCGCGCCGAGGTGCTTGGCGAACTGGACCGCGAAGTGCCCGACGCCGCCCGCCGCCGCGTGCACGAGCACGCGGTGGCCCGGCCGGACCCCGGCGGCGTCCACGAGGGCCTGCCACGCGGTCAGCGCGGCCAGCGGCGCGGCGGCGGCCTCGTCGTGGCTCACCGAGCGGGGCTTGAGAGCGAACTGCCGGGAGGGGGCGGTCACGTACTCGGCGAAGGCACCGGCCTGGCGGGGGAACCACGGCATGCCGTACACCTCGTCCCCCGGCCGCAGGTTGTGCACCCCGAAGCCGACCTCCTCCACGACCCCGGAGACGTCCCAGCCGAGGACGAAGGGGGGCTCGCCCAGCACCCCGGCGATCCCTCCGCCCGCGCGGTCTTGACGTCGACGGGGTTGATCCCCGCGGACACGACGCGCACCAGGACCTCGGTGGGCAGCGGTTCGGGCCGCGGCAGGTCCACGGTGCGCAGGACCTCGGGACCGCCGAAGGCGTCCTGGCTGACGGCGCGCATGAGCGTCATGTTCTTCTCCTCGCGGAAGGGGGTTGCGACGCCGGCGACGCTATCCTGAAGACCCTAGTAACCATCAAGGGCTTCTACTTTCCTTTGGGAAGCATGCAGCGAGGAGGAGGGTCGGCCATGTCCATGACCTGCACCACGGGCCGTCACGACAAGCACGACGTCTACGCCGCCCAGTGTCCCTGCCGCGGCGTGCTCGATCTGCTGGCGAGCAAGTGGACCGCGCTGGTGATCGGCGCCCTGGAGGAGGGACCGCAGCGCTTCGGCGAGTTGCAGCGCCGGTTGGAGGGCGTCAGCCCCAAGGTCCTCACTCAGACCTTGCGCCGCCTGGAGGAGTCCGGGTTCGTGGACCGCACGGTCTACCCGGCCGTCCCGCTGCACGTGGAGTACGAGCTGACCGACCTGGGCTTCGGCGTCGCCGAACCGCTGGCCGCGCTGCGCGGCTGGGTCGAGCGGAACCTGGACGACATCGGCCGGGCCTGACCTCCGCGACGCCCCGCGCCGTCCGGTTCCGCGGCGGACGCGGACGCGCGGCGGCGTACGGTCTCGGAGGTGGGATCCTGGGCGGATGGAAGAGCCGAGAAGCCGCTGGGCGGAGATCGCGGGCGAGGACGCGGGGGAGCGGTACGCGGCGCGGTTCGCCGAGCTCGCCGCCTCCGGGGCGGACGTGCACGGGGAGGCGCGGTTGTGCGCGGCGCTCGTGCCGCCGGGCGCGCGGGTGCTGGACGCCGGGTGCGGCACGGGCCGGGTGGCGATCCGGCTGGCGGAGCTGGGCTACGAGTGCGCGGGCGCCGACCTGGACGAGTCCATGCTCGAGGTGGCGCGGCGCCTGGCTCCCGGGCTGACCTGGGTGACGGGAGACCTGAGCGCGCTCACCCCGGGCGCCTTCGGTCCGGGAAGGCCCTTCGACCTGGTGGTCGCCGCAGGGAACGTGATCCCGTTGCTGGCGCCGGGGAGCGAGGCGCGGGCCGTACGGCGGCTCGCCGCACTGCTGCGGCCGGGCGGACTGCTGGTGGCCGGGTTCGGGCTGGACACCGCGCACCTGCCGCTGGCCTCGGCCACCGTCGGGCTGGCGGACTACGACGCCTGGTGCGAGGCGGCGGGGCTGGTCCTGGAGCGGCGCATGGCGACGTGGGACGGAGACCCATACGACGGCGGAGGATACGCGGTGAGCGTGCACCGCCGGATTCCAGGCGATACAAGTCCGGAATAGTAGTAATTTCAACCCATGCGACTGGGTGTTCTCGATGTCGGTTCCAATACGGTCCACCTGCTGGTGATGGACGCCCACCGGGGGGCCCGGCCGCTGCCCGCCTACTCCCACAAGGTGGAGCTGCGGCTCTCCGAGCACGTCGAGCGGACGGAGGGCGGCGACCGGCTCTCCGAGGCCGGCGCGGCGCGGCTGCACGGGTTCGTCGAGGAGGCCCTGCGGATCGCCGAGGACAAGGGCGTCGAGGACCTCATGGCGTTCGCCACGTCGGCGGTCAGGGAGGCCGTCAACGGCGACGGCGTGCTGGAGCGGATCAAGGCCGCCACGCAGGTGGACATCCAGGTGCTCTCGGGACAGGAGGAGGCCCGGCTGACGTTCCTGGCCGTGCGGCGGTGGTTCGGCTGGTCCTCGGGGCGGTTGCTGGTGCTGGACATCGGCGGGGGGTCGCTGGAGATCGCGTCAGGGATCGACGAGCAGCCGGACGCGGCGGTCTCGCTTCCGCTGGGCGCGGGCCGGCTGACCCGCGACTGGTTCACCGCCGATCCGCCGCCCGCCGAGGAGGTGCGGGCGCTGCGCCGGTACGTGCGGGCGGAGATCGCCCGATCGGTGGGCGACGTCGCGCGGTACGGCCCGGCCGACCACGCCGTGGCGACGTCCAAGACGTTCAAGCAGCTGGCGCGGATCGCCGGGACCGCGCCCTCGGCCGACGGGGGGAGCGTCCGCAGACCGCTCCGGCACGCGGACCTGACCGGATGGACCGGCCGGCTCGCCGCGATGGACGCGCGGGAGAGGCTGGGGCTTCCCGGGGTGTCGGCGGGACGGGTGCGGCAGCTCCCGGCGGGGGCGATCGTCGCGGACGCCGCGATGGACCTGTTCGGTGTGGCGGAGCTGGAGGTGTGCCCCTGGGCGCTGCGCGAGGGGGTCATCCTGCGGCGCCTGGACGCGCTGCCGGGTTGAGAGGCCGCCGGGCTCGCACTCCGTCCGCCGGGGCCGCGTCCACCGCCGCCGTCTCGTGCCGCCGCCGTCTCGTGCCGGGTCCGTCCCCGGCCACGGGTTGCCCGGAGGGCAGTCCTCCCACACCTGGTCGCGGGAAGGTTTGCTTCCTCTTTGTGAGGTAAGAGCGCAGTGTTATGAACAGCGCACAGGTGGAAGGCGCCGCGCGCAGAGCGGCGAACAGTCGGACGCTGGACAGGCTGGCCCGTCTCGGCATGGCCTGCCGCGGCGTCCTCTACGGATTGATCGGGTTCCTGGCGCTGCAGATCGCCTTCGGCGGCGGCAGCGGCGGCAAGGAGGCCGACAAGACCGGGGCGATCGAGATGGTCCGGGAACAGCCCTTCGGGAACGTGCTGCTCTGGCTGATGGTGGTCGGCTTCGCCGCCCTGACGCTCTGGCAGCTCTCCGAGGCCGTGATCGGCCGGGGCCGGACCAAGGACCGGGCGGAGTCGGCCGGACGCACGGCGGTCTACGCGCTGATCGTCGCCACGCTGCTGGGCCTGCTGCTGCGCGGGGACTCGGGCGGCTCCACCGATCAGCACTCCCAGGACCTCACCGCGCAGGTGATGGAGTGGCCCGGCGGGCGGTTCCTCGTCGGCCTGGTCGGGCTGGGCCTGATCGCACTGGGCGCGTACTGGGTCCACAAGGGCTGGAAGAAGAGGTTCCTGCAGGACCTGCGGACCGGTGAGATGCCCGCCAGGGCCAGGGAACTGGCCGAGAAGCTCGGCACGGCCGGTTACCTCGCCCGGGGCGTGATCGCCGCGATGGCCGGTGTCTTCGTCGTCCAGGCGGCGGTGACCTACGACCCGGACAAGGCGAAGGGGATCGACTCGACGCTCCGTTCGCTGGCCGAGACCCCGGCGGGCCCGTGGCTGCTGGGACTCGTCGCGGTCGGCCTGATCCTGTTCGCGGTCTACTGCTTCTTCGAGGCGCGCTGGCACCGGGTGTGACGGAAGGAGGCACCTGTGGCGGCGGATGCGGGCACGCAGGAGAAGGCCCGCGGAGCAAGCCTGAGCTGACTGTCCGGTAAGCCATCCCATTCCTACTTTTCTGGGACATCGCACCTTCCGGGCCCCGCGTCTTCCCAGAGTCGCGGACAGCATCGGGAGGGCTGTATGGACCTGTCGGAGTACGACGAAGAGTTCGGCGGTGAGGCCGGGGGAGAGCCGGGCGGAGGGATCGGCGGCGAGTGGGTCCTCCGCCTGGCGGGCTCTCCCGAACAGGTGATGCGGGCCCGCCGCCTGGTCTCCGCGACGCTGGGCAGGGACCACCCGCTGCACGACGACTGCGTGCTGCTGACCAGCGAGATCGTCACCAACGCGGTGGTCCACTCCCGATCCGGCAGGGGCGGGGCCTTCATCCTGGGGGTCTCCTGCTCGGCCGCGGGGTCCGGGTGAGCGTCCAGGACGAGGGTTCCTCCTCGGCGCCTGCGTCTGCCACGCTCGCCCGAGGCGACCGGGGGCCGGGGCCTGCCGCTGCTGGAGGCGCTGGCCGACCGGTGGGGCCTGATCCGCCGGTCGGGGGCCAACCAGGTCTGGTTCGAACTGGAGCCGAAGGCGGTCCGGCTGCCCCGGCCCCACCTGGCCGGCGTCAGGTGAGCGCCGCCTGCTGCCCGGCGCGGCACTGAGACGGAAGGCCGGTCCGGGTCTCAGAGGTAGAGGCCGGTGGTGGCGGCGGGGGAGGGCGCGGTCCGTTGCGCGAAGCCGTCCCGCAGGGCGAACAGCTCGGCGAGGGTGGCCCCCTCGGCGGAGACGCCCTCGGCGGTGCCGAGCCAGGCCGCCGCCTCGTCGTGCGGCAGTGCGCCGACCTCCAGCTGGGCCAGGCAGCGGCCCGGGCGGACCACGGCCGGATGGAGACGGGCCAGGTCCTCGTTGGTGGTGATGGCCACCAGCACGTCGCGGCCCTGGCCGAGGAGGCCGTCGGTGAGGTTGAGCAACCGGGACAGGCCCTGCCCCGTGGCCTCCTTGGCGCCGTTCCTGATCAGCTCGTCGCAGTCCTCCAGCACCAGCAGGCGCCACTTCTCGCCGTCCTGCGCGGAGTCCGAGCCGACCGCGACCTCCATCAGGTAGCCGGGCGAGCCGAACAGCCGCTCCGGATCGAGCACGCAGTCCACCTGGCACCACGACCGCCACTCGTGGGCGAGCGTGCGCAGCAGGGTGGTCTTGCCGGTGCCCGGCGGGCCGTGCAGCAGGAGCAGGCGGCCGTGCACCTCACCGGGGCCGAGGGACATCAGCTGGGAGATCGGCTCGTGCAGCGAGCGCGCGTAGTTGCCGCTCACCTCCGCCCACGGCGAGGTGGTGATCGGCTTGCCGGAGCGGCGGCTGCCGTGGTCGCTCTGCCACCAGAACCCCATCTGGACGTGGTCGTCCTCGGGGGCGGGCTCGGTGGCGTCCTTGACGGTCTCCTCGATCACCGAACGGGCGAGCTCCTCGCTGACCGCGGTCACGCTGACCGTGGCCGAACGGCTCTTGTAGCGGATCACCCGCAGTGTCCAGCCCTCACCGGTCACCAGCCGCGAGTCCCGGCCGTCCTCCTCCCCGGCGGCGCGGACGAGGGTCCCGCCGGCGGGCATGAGCGGCGCGTCGGAACGCACGCGCTCCAGGGTCGCGGTGCGGGCCCAGGGCTGCGTCCCGGTGGCGAACGGGGAGAGCGCGAGCGCGTCGATGACGTCCACCGCGGTGTCGCCGTCGTCGAGCCAGATGTTCATGGGCAGCTCCGCCTGCGGCTGCTCCGGGGCGAAACGGACCTCCTTCAACACGGACATGCCGGTAATGATCCCGTCTGCGACCGCGGAGGTCGATGGGTTTTCCGGTGTGCCCGGTAACGGGCCTGTGAGGGAGGGGCGCCGCACGGGCCCGCGCCGGGCCGTACGGCTCCGCGGGGCTCCGTGGCCCGCAGGTCCGCGCGGAGTTCCCGGGTCAGGGGATCCTGGTCAGGTCACCGGTCTGGGTGACGATGCCGAGACCGGGGACGTCCTTCCAGGTGTAGGTGAGCCGCGAGCCCTTCCGGGTGAGCCAGACGGTCCCGGCCACGCAACCGGTGCCCGGTCCCAGCTCGAACGTGAGCATGTCCTCCTCGACGGTCTTCAGCGTGATCCGGCCCTTGCAGCCGTGGGCCGGCTCGGCCCACGCCGCGTCGTCGTCACCGGTCGTCAGCTCGACCTCGATCCTCGTCCATCCCGGGGAGAGCGGGTTGGTCGAGGTGATGCCGTCACCGGCCCCGGCGGCGTGGATCGCGGCCAGGGCCGTGGCGGTGCCGACCACCAGGCGCTCCAGCTCACCGCCGCGCATCGCCCCGCTCCGCCGTACCCGCTGCTCCAGCGACGGGCCGTCCACGAACTCGCTCACCACGTACGGCCTGGGCCCGTCCACGGACGCGTCCAGTACCCGCGCCGTGCAGAAGGGCGCGACGCTCTCCAGCGCCGACAGCTCCCGTTCCAGCCGGGCCCGCGACGTGGCGTCCCCGCGGAACAGCAGCTTGACCGCGACGGGCTCGCCGCCGGGCGTGTGCGCCAGGTAGACGACGCCCTGCCCGCCCTCGCCGAGCCGTCCGGCCAGCAGGTACTCGCCGAGGCGGACCGGGTCGTCGGGGGTCAGGGGGGTTGCGGCCATGCGGGCAAGGTAACCGATACCCGCCCGATACGGGTACGGTTCGCGCCGGTATGGGCGGCCGTCCATCCGGTCGTCCCAGGATCTGTGCCGCCGTGCCACGGTCCATGCCCGCGGGACACGCCGGGCGGGACGTTTGGGGATGCTCCTCCAGGAAAGGGAGCCGGGGTTTTCCCGTCCGGAGACGCGCCGGGCCGGCGCTCGATCGGGGGCCGATCGGTGAACCGCCCCGTATCGCGCCGCACGACCCGTTACGCTCCGGTCATTCCCCCGACAATCGAATCCCCCTGGAGAGATTCCGTGGCCATCGACCTCGTCACCAGGCGCGAATGGGGTGCTCGCCAACCGCGCGGTTCGTACACGCAGATCAGCTCCACCAGGGGCGTGAAGGTCCACTACACGGGCGGCAGGGTGGACCCCGGGATCGCCAACGACCACACGCGCTGTGTGACCCTGGTGAAATCCATCCAGAACAGTCATATGGATGGAAACGGCTGGATGGACATAGGCTACTCATTAGTGGTCTGTCCACATCGAAAGGTGTTCGAGGGGCGGGGGCCCAAGCGCCTGCCCGCGGCGAACGGCTCCGGGCTGAACAGCGGCCACTACGCCGTGCTCGGCCTGGTCGGCTCCTCCGGCCTGGTCCAGCCCACCGACAACATCCTGCACGGCATCCTCGACGCGATCGAGTACCTCCGGGAGCGCGGCGGCGCGGGCCGGGAGATCAAGGGCCACCGCGACGGCTACGCGACCTCCTGCCCCGGCGAGCCGCTCTACGCCTGGGTGCGGCTCGGCGCCCCCCGGCCCGGCGGCGCCCCCGACCCGCCCGAGCCGCACCCGTCGTTCCCCGGCCGGACGCTGAGGTACCCGCCGGTCATGGCCGGTGAGGACGTTCGCGCCTGGCAGCAGCAGATGCGCAAGCGCGGCTGGGGCATCGAGGTCGACGGCCTGTACGGCGCGCAGTCGCGGGAGGTGTGCCGGGCCTTCCAGGAGGAGAAGGACCTGACCGTCACCGGCGCGGTCGACCGCCTCACCTGGAACGCGACCTGGCAGGAACCGATCACCTGACCGCCACCCCGACCCGGAGGAGGCCGTCGACGTCCTGGTGACCTTCTCCCGGGGCTGTCTGCGGCTGCTCGGGCCGCCGCGCCGGCCGTTCAATGGGATCTAGGGGCGGTGCCCCGGCGGGCGAACGCATACTATCCCCTGCATGACCGTCCCACCTGAGGAGCTCCGGCCGGCCCTGCGGCCGGCGGCGGACTTCCCGCCGCCCACCCGCGACGAGTGGCGGGAGCTGGCGCTCGGGGTCCTGCGCAAGTCGGGGGTGGAGGCCTCCTCCCCGGAGGAGGCGCTGGCCTCGACGACCTACGACGGCGTGACCGTCGCGCCCCTGTACGACGCCGCCGACCTGCCCGGCGACCCCGGCCTGCCGGGAGCCGCCCCCTATCTGCGGGCGCGCGCCCGGTGCGCGGCGGCTGGGACGTCCGGCAGCGGCACGAGGCCGCCGACCCCGAGGCGGTCCTCGCCGACCTGGAGAACGGCGTCACCTCCCTCTGGCTCGCCCTGGCGCCCGAGGACCTGCCGCGGGTGCTGGAGCGGGTCCACCTGGAGCTGATCTCGGTCGTCCTGGAGGCGGGGGAGCGGACCGGTGAGGCGGCCGGGGCGCTGCTGGCGATCGCGGCGCGGCGGGCGGAGCCGGCGGGTTCCGGAGCCGCCGG
>NZ_CDRNDK010000273.1:0-8852 GCF_977012225.1 Planomonospora algeriensis
CGCAGCGGGCGACCGGCGCGGCGCCGAGCCCTCACGGCGGCCGACCACCGTGGGCTGCCGGGCGTCCTAGCCGATCCCGGCCTGGCGCTCGGCGGCCTCGACCACGTTGGCGAGCAGCAGGGCCCGGGTCATCGGGCCCACGCCGCCGGGGTTGGGGGTCAGGAAGCCCGCGACGTCCGCCACGTCCGGGGCGACGTCACCGGCGATCTTCCCCTCGACCCGGGAGACGCCGACGTCGAGCACGGCCGCGCCGGGCTTGACCATGTCCGCGGTGATCAGGTGCGGCACGCCCGCGGCGGCGACGACGACGTCGCGCGCCGGGTGTGGGCCGCCAGGTCCTGGGTGCCGGTGTGGCAGAGGGTGACGGTGGCGTTCTCCGAGCGGCGGGTCAGCAGCAGGCCGAGCGAGCGGCCCACCGTGATGCCGCGGCCGACCACGACGACCTCGGCGCCCTTGAGCGGCACGCCGTACTCCTGCAGGAGCAGGACGATGCCGTGCGGGGTGCAGGGCAGCGGCGCGTCGACCATGTGCACCAGGCGGCCCAGGTTGACCGGGTGCAGCCCGTCGGCGTCCTTGCCCGGGTCCATCCGCTCCAGGAGCGCCTGGGTGTCCAGGTGCCGGGGCAGCGGGAGCTGGACGATGTAGCCGGTGCACTCGGGTGAGGCGTTGAGGCCGTCGATGACCTCCTCGACCTCCGCCTGGGTGGCGTTGTCCGGCAGGTCCCGGCGGATGGAGGCGATGCCGACCTCGGCGCAGTCGCGGTGCTTGCCTGCGACGTAGATCTGACTGCCGGGGTCGTCGCCGACCAGGACCGTGCCGAGCCCGGGGGTGATCCCCCGCTCCTTCAGCGCGGCCACCCGCTCCGCCAGATTTGCCTTGATCTTCGCCGCGGTGGCCTTGCCGTCCAGAATCTGCGCGCTCATGATGCCAACTTTCTCATGAGATCGTCCGCGTCCGGCCGTCGGCACCGCCTGCCGGACCGGCCGTGCCGGGGCCGCGGGCCGTCGGCGGACCGTGCACGCGCCGTACGGCCCGCGCGGATCATACGGCCGGACCGGATACGCACAGGACGGCCCACGCGGGCCGTCCTGCCGGACCAGGTACGCCCTGAGAGACGGGCAGCCTGTGGAGACCGTACGCGGGTCAGCCGCGCTCGGCCGCCTCGGCCTCGCGCCGCTCGATGATCCGGCGGGTGAAGGGGATGACCTCCACGGCCTTGGCGCCCAGGTAACCCGCGCCGAGGGCGAGCGCCACCAGGAAGACGGGGCTCTGCCAGAAGCCGGCGATCATCACCAGCGCGGGGAGCAGGAAGTCGAGCACGGCCATGCGAGGTCTCCAAGGGAAAGAGAAGGGATGACACAGGCTAAGGGCGTGCCAAACCTCTTCGAGCCGAAAAACTGTGGTCAGCCAGCCACTCTTTTGTCTCCTGTCCCAGTGATCCGTCTCACCTGGCCGGCTCGGGCCCGGAGGTCCTCGGGAGGAGCGGCCGTGCGGCGCCGGCAGGGAGGCTTCGCGCGAGTGGCATCACCTGTATCGGCGGGCCGGGCCTCGGTCGTAGGGCTTTCCGGAAGTTCCCCACCGGAACCGGAAGTTCCCCACCGGAAGAGGACACGGCCGCCGCGGGAACGCGACGGCCGTGCGGGCGGGGAACCCCGAGGTCCCCCATCGTGACGCGCGGGCGGGAACCCGGAGGCTCCCGCCGGGCTCCTAGTGGAAGAAGTGGCGGGTGCCGGTGAAGTAGAGGGTGACCCCGGCGGCCTCGGCCGCGGCGATCACCTCCTCGTCCCTGATCGAACCGCCCGGCTCCACGATCGCCTTCACGCCCGCCTCGATGAGCGGCTGCGGGCTGTCGGCGAAGGGGAAGAACGCGTCGGAGGCCGCCACGGACCCCTCGGCGCGCTCCCCCGCGCGGGAGACCGCCAGCCGGGCCGAGTCGACCCGGTTGACCTGGCCCATGCCGACGCCCACGCTCGCGCCGCCGGAGGCCAGCAGGATCGCGTTGGACTTCACCGAGCGGCACGCCTTCCAGGCGAAGGCCAGGTCCGCGAGGACCTCCGCCGACGCCGCGGGACCCGCCTTGAGCTCCCAGGTCGCGGGATCGTCGCCGGGGGCGTCCACCCGGTCCGCGGTCTGCACCAGCAGGCCGCCGTCGATCCGGCGGAACTCGGTCGGGTTGGCCGGTCCCTCGGGGCAGGCCAGCAGGCGGAGGTTCTTCTTCTCGGTCAGTACGGCCAGCGCCTCGGCGGTGAACCCGGTGGCCACCACGACCTCGGTGAAGACCTCGGCGATCTGCCGGGCCAGCTTCTCGGTGACCTCCCCGTTGACCGCGATGACTCCGCCGTAGGCCGAGACCGGGTCGCAGGCGTGGGCCTTGCGGTGCGCCTCGGCGACGTCGGCGCCGACCGCGATGCCGCACGGGTTCTGGTGCTTGATGATCGCGACGGCGGGCTCGGCGAAGTCCCACGCGGCCCGCCAGGCCGCGTCGGCGTCGAGGTAGTTGTTGTAGGACATCTCCTTGCCGTGCAGCTGCTCGGCGCCGGCCAGCCCGCCGGTGCCCGCGGTGTAGAGCGCCGCGCGCTGGTGCGGGTTCTCCCCGTAGCGCAGGGCCGCCGACAGCTCCCAGGAGGCCCCCATGAACGCGGGCCAGGTGTCCTCCTCCGCCGTGTAGACGTCGGCGAACCAGGAGGCCACCGCGGTGTCGTAGGAGGCGGTGTGCGCGTAGGCGGCGGCCGCCAGGCGGCGGCGCTCGGTGAGGGTGAAGCCCCCGGCGGCGACCGCGGCGAGCACGTCGCCGTAGGCGGCCGGGTCCACCACGACCGCGGCGGTGCCGTGGTTCTTGGCGGCGGCGCGGATCATCGCCGGGCCGCCGATGTCGATCTGCTCCACGCACTCGGCGTCGGAGGCGCCGGAGGCGACGGTCTGCTGGAACGGGTAGAGGTTGACCACGACCAGCTGGAACGGGTCGATCTCCAGCTCCTCCAGCTGCGCGACGTGGGCGGGGTTGCCGCTGTCGGCGAGCAGTCCCGCGTGCACGCGCGGGTGCAGGGTCTTGACGCGGCCGTCGAGGCACTCGGGGAAGCCGGTCAGCGCCTCCACCGGGGTCACCGGGACGCCGAAGGCGGCGATCTTCGCGGCGGTGCCGCCGGTGGAGACGATCTCCACTCCCGCGGCGTCGAGCCCGCGTGCCAGCTCCTCCAGCCCGCTCTTGTCGTACACCGCGATCAACGCGCGCCGGATGGCGATGCGGGTCACTTCTCGGTCCTCCTGTGTCGGTTCCGGTTCTTCCGGGGGCGCCCGGCTCATCCGCCGGGTCACCCGGCCGCCTGGTCGGCGGGGGTCGAGCGGGGGTTCAGCGGGGGCCGGCGGGCCGCCCGAAACGGACGGTCCGGCCGGTGACCGTCCAGCCTTCGCGGGCCATCCGGCCGACGGTGTCGACGAGCAGTCCTCGCTCGACGGTCTTGATGCGCTCGTGCAGGGTGTGCTCGTCGTCGCCGTCGTAGACGCGGACGGCCTCCTGGGCGATGATCGGGCCGGTGTCGACCCCGGCGTCGGCGAGCATCACGGTGCAGCCGGTGACCCGCACGCCGTACGCGAGGGCGTCGCGGACCCCGTGCGCGCCGGGGAAGGACGGCAGCAGCGCGGGGTGGGTGTTGAGCACGGGGAAGGCGGTCAGCGTCGGCGCGCCGAGGATCTTCATGAACCCGGCGCAGACCACCAGGTCGGGCTCGTGCTCGGCGATCCCGGCCGCGAGCGCCCGATCCCACGCCTCGCGGTCGGGATGGTCCGCGACCCGCTCGACGAAGACCGGCACTCCGGCGCGCTCCGCGCGGGCCAGGCCTTCGATCCCGTCGCGATCGGCGCCGACCGCCACGATCCGGGCGCCGTAGCCCTCGTCTGCCACGGCGTCCAACAGTGCCTGTAGGTTTGTTCCAGAGCCGGACACGAGAACCACAAGCCGAGCGGCCTGGGATGACAACGACGCACTCCATTCGGACGGGGACTCACGCCGCTGCAAGGGTATAGGTCCGTCCGCTCGGGCAACGCAAGGAGGTTGGCATGGCGGCACCGGTCCAGCTACGACCGGCGGAGAGCGCGGGGCGGCGGGCCCTGTGGCTCGCGTTCGCATCGGCGGTGATGACCCTCATGCTCCCGATGGCGGGACTGGTCATGTCGATCTTCGCGCTCGTCGTCTCGGTCCGGGCGATCCCGGCGCTCAGGTCGGTGTCCAAGCCGATCGGCACGGCCGTCGCCGGCATCGCCATCGCGTCGGTCACGCTCCTGTTCTCGATCATGGCGTCGGCGTTCCAGTTCTACCTGCGCGACGAACTGTCCGCCTACGAGGAGTGCCGCCGGGGCGCGAGCACCGTCACCGCCCAGGACGAATGCCTCAACCGGCTGGAGGACTCGATGAGGAAGAAGCTCCCCTTCGTCGAGCCCGGCCAGCTGCGCTTCCCGTTCGGTCCCTGACCCGGCCGGAATCCGCCCGTCCGATCCCGGTCCCGGCGGCTCCGGGCGTTTCCGCGGCCCGGGGTCTCCCGGTCCAGGGCGTTTCCGCGGGGTCCGGGACACGCCCGGCCGTCCGGGGGCGGCTCAGCCGCGATCCCAGGGGACGGGCCGCGATCCCGGGGGACGGTTCAGTCGCGATCCCACGCGTAGGGGTCCACGTAGATCACATGCCCGCCCTTGTCGTCGGTCTCGTCCACGATGTCGCGCCTGGGCGGCCGGGGCGGCTCCGGGCCCCGGCGCCTCTGCGGCTTCTCCGAGGCGGCGGCGTGCTCGTCCTCCCAGTCGTCCCGGATGACCGGGATCGGCTGGGTGTCGCACTCCGTGGCGTCCAGCCAGTGGCCGGGGAGCGCGCGGTGCTCGTCCGCGTCGGCGGCCCTGGCCCGGCCGGTCACCGACCCCGCCGCCATGGCCAGCTTCGCACCCGCCTTGCGGACGGGAGCCGCCGCCGAGGCGGCCTTCGCCGCCGCTCTGGCGACGGCGGTGTTGTGACCCCGGAAGATCAGCCACCAGTTGGCCAGGCCCGCCGAGATGCCCGCGGCGACCCCCGTCTCCAGCGTCACCGAGAGCATGACCTCCCAGGCCGCGGGACCCATCACGGCGAGCCTGCCGCCGCCGAGCGCGCCGCCGGACAGCGCCGCCATCGCCCCGGCCGCGCAGCCGGTGGCGATGCCGCAGGCGAAGCCCCACAGCGGCGCGCCCTCGTACGTGGGAGAGGGCGCGATCCTGACGAGCACGACGCCCGCCACCGCCCCGGCGACGAACGGGACCGCGATCACCGCCATGAGCCAGGCCGGGGTCGGACCCGCTTCGGGCAGCGCGCCCAGGATCGGCAGGCTGGGCACGGTGCCCAGTTGCACGCCGGTCGGGGCGATCAGCGTGCCGGTCCCGACCGCGAAACCGGGCCCGGCGATGTAGGCCATCCCCCAGACGAACGCGTTGAGCAGGTAGAGCCCCTGGACCAGCACGAGCAGCAGGCCCCCGACGACCCCGGGGGCCAGCACGTCGGTCAGGTGCCGGACCTCGCCGAAGCCCGCCACGACGGCGCCGAGCACCAGCAGAGCGCCCGCCAGCAGCATGATCCCCAGGGCGGCGGCGGTGCCGCCGACGACCGAGCGCAACCGCTCGGGCAGCAGGCGCGGCATCACCCGCCACGGCCCGATCGCCCTGACGGTCGCCAGCGAACCCGCGACGAAGGCCAGGATCAGGTGGCTGACCAGCACCTCGCCCAGGAACGGCTGGGTGATCGGGTTCCGGGCGACGATCGCGACCACCCCCGCCAGCAGCGCGTACGGCGCCGCCAGCGAGACGCCCGCCTGCGCGATCAGGACCAGCTGGGCCGCCGCCGGGCGTTGGCCTGCTCCTTGGGGCTGTTCCTGGGCAGCCTGGCCGGCAGCCGCAGCCGCAGGTCCGCGTCGCGGGCCATCCAGATCCCCGCGCGGTAGAGCAGGAAGGCGGGCAGGGCCACCAGCCCGAGCGGGATCAGCCCGACCGACCCGCCGGGAATCGCGAACCCCGCGTGGTGCGCGGCCAGCCAGAGCTGCGCCGCGGTGCGGAACACCTCGGGCAGGCCGCCGCCGAGCGTGCCCCGGGGGGCGGCGATCCAGCCGATCAGGGTGAGCGTGGTGAGCACCGCCAGGCCGACGCCGAGCGTCCAGGCGGCGGCGAGCATTCCTGAGACGGGGAGCGGCCTGCGGACGTCGTCGTCACCCGTGGCGCCGGGCAGGGGGATGCGACTGAGGACGGTGCGGGGAGCCGTCCGGAAATGGTCGAGAAGGGCCGTCACAGTACCCGATGGTCTCACCGATCTTCCGGTAGGCGGGCTCTCATCGGTCCGCGTGTCGCACGCCGTACGGGAGGAATGCCGCGAGTCGTACGGATTTCCGGGACGCGCGGGGCGCGAGGAAGGACCGGGACGCGCGAGAGGCGCCCGGCGGAATGCGCCGGGCGCCTCTGTCGAATCGTTTCTGCCGAACCGCTGCGACCGCCGGACGGCGGCGGGGCCGCGCCGGACGGCGCGGCCCGGCACGGACGGTCAGCGGGAGCGCATGACCTCGCGCATGAGGCGGGCGGTCTCGCTGGGGGTCTTGCCGACCCGCACTCCGACCTTCTCCAGCGCCTCCTTCTTGGCCTGCGCCGTACCGGCCGAACCCGACACGATCGCGCCCGCGTGCCCCATGGTCTTGCCCTCCGGCGCGGTGAACCCCGCCACGTAGGCCACGACCGGCTTGGTCACGTGCTGCTCGATGTAGGCCGCGGCCCGCTCCTCGGCGTCTCCGCCGATCTCGCCGATCATCACGATCGCGTCCGTGCCCGGGTCGGCCTGGAAGGCCTCGAGCGCGTCGATGTGCGTCGTGCCGATCACCGGGTCGCCGCCGATGCCCACCGCGGTGGAGAAACCGAAGTCGCGCAGCTCGTACATCAGCTGGTAGGTCAGCGTGCCCGACTTCGACACCAGCCCGATCCGGCCCGCGGTGGTGATGTCGGCCGGGATGATGCCCGCGTTCGAGGCGCCCGGCGAGGCGATGCCCGGGCAGTTCGGGCCGATGATGCGGGTCTTGCCGCCCTTGGCCACCGCGTACGCCCAGAACTCGGTGGTGTCGTGCACCGGCACGCCCTCGGTGATCACCACGCAGAGCGGGATCTCGGCGTCGATGGCCTCCTTGACCGCGTCCTTGGTGAACGCCGGCGGCACGAACACCACCGACACGTCCGCACCGGTCTCGGCCATGGCCTCGGCCACGGTGCCGAACACCGGCAGGCCCTCGTGGACGGTGCCGGCCTTGCGGGCGTTGACGCCGCCCACCACGCGGGCTCCGGCGGCGAGCATGCGGCGGGTGTGCTTGGTGCCCTCCCCGCCGGTCATGCCCTGAACGATGATCTTGCTGTTCTCGGTCAGCCAGATAGCCATTACGCACCTACCGCAGCGAGCTCGGCGGCGCGCTTGGCCGCCTCGTCCATCGTGTCGACCAGCTCGACGCCGGCAAGCTTGGCGTCGGCCAGGATCTGCCGCCCGAGCAGGGCGTTGTTGCCGTCCAGGCGGACGACCAGGGGGCGGGTGACGGCCTCGCCGCGGCTCTCCAGCAGCTGGAAGGCGGCCACGATGCCGTTGGCGACCGCGTCGCACGCGGTGATGCCGCCGAACACGTTCACGAAGATCGACTTCACCGACGGGTCGGAGATGATGATCTCCAGGCCGGCCGCCATCACCTCGGCCGAGGCGCCGCCGCCGATGTCGAGGAAGTTGGCGGGCTTGGGCTGCCCGGGGAACGCCTCGCCCGCGTAGGCGACGACGTCGAGGGTGCTCATGACCAGGCCCGCGCCGTTGCCGATGATGCCGACGTTGCCGTCGAGCTTGACGTAGTTGAGGTCCTTGGCCTTGGCCGCGGCCTCCAGCGGGTCCTCGGCGGCCTTGTCCGCGTAGGCCTCGTGCTCGGGCTGGCGGAAGGCGGCGTTGTCGTCGAGGGTGACCTTGCCGTCGAGGGCCTTCACCTGGCCGTCGGCGGACAGGATCATCGGGTTCACCTCGACCAGGGAGGCGTCCTCGTCGACGAAGGCGGCCCAGAGCTTCTCGATGAGCTCGGCCGCGCCGTCGAGCGCCTTCTCCGGCAGTCCGCCGGCCACGGCGATCTCGCGGCCGGGCCCGGTCGACGCCGGTGAGCGGGGAGACCGGGACCTTCGCGACCTTCTCGGGGGTGCTGTGCGCGACCTCTTCGATGTCCATTCCGCCGGCGGCGGAGCAGATGGCGAGGAAGGTGCGGTTCGCACGGTCGAGCAGGAAGGAGAAGTAGTACTCCTCCGCGATCGCGCTGGCCTCCTCGATCAGGACCTTGTGGACCGTGTGGCCCTTGATGTCCATCCCGAGGATGTCGGTGGCCTTCCGCTCGGCGTCGGCGGCGTCGTCGGCGACCTTCACGCCGCCCGCCTTGCCTCGGCCACCGGTCTTGACCTGGGCCTTGACGACGACACGGCCGGTCAGCTCCTCCGCTGCCGCGCGTGCCTCCTCCACGGTGTGCGCGACGATGCCGCGCGGCACGGGGATGCCGTACTCCGCGAAGAGCTCCTTCGCCTGATGTTCGAACAGGTCCACGAGGGTCCGTCCTTGCTTGTCCGGCTGGTGTACAGATGTCGGCGGTCCGGCTCCACGAGAGTGAGGGGAGCCTGGCGATTTTTGCGCCAATGAAGCCTAGCCTCCCCAGCGCCCCCGCGAGGTCACCGGGGCCGTGCTCCGGCTCACACCGCGGAAACGGCGGCCCCTGGAAAGGGCCGACGACCGGCGGCCCGCCTGTGATCAGCGGGTCGCAGGCGGCCGGCGGCCCCGTTCGACGGGGAGGCGGGGGGGCGGGAGG
>NZ_CDRNDK010000274.1:0-8851 GCF_977012225.1 Planomonospora algeriensis
GCGGCCGGTGGCCGCCCGGGCAGCCGCAGCAGCGCCTGCGCCAGGTCGGCCGGGAGCGGTTCCACCCCGGCCGCGGCGCAGGTCTCCAGCCGGTCGACCAGCACGTCGGGATCGAGGTGGCCGCTCGTCCAGGTCGGCGTGGCCAGCAGCACGGGCGGCAGGGTGCCGTTCCGGAGGGCCTCGGCGAGCTCCGCGTAGCGGTGCAGCAGGAAGTCGTGGGGCGGGGAGACCCGGTTGGGGTGGGGCAGCTCGTTGCGCCGCCGCCACTCGTCGTGCTCGGGCAACTCCTGGGGCATCCAGGAACGCAGCCGGGGCGGGACGAAGACGACGGTCACCTCCACGAGCGGCTCGTCCGGGCCCGGCGGGGGCACCCGCCGCCCCGCCCGCATCGCCGCGATCCGGGCGGGGTCCACGCCCAGCTCGGCCATGCGCTCGTAGGCGCGGTCGAGGATGAAGGACGGCATGGCCTCCGCGGAGTCGTCGTACAGGACGCCGGGCCTCGTCCGCACCGGATGGGGGCGGTCCGGCAGGCCGCCGTCATAGTCCTCCTCGTCGGCGTCGGCTTCCTCGGCTGCGTACTCCTCGTCGTCGGTACCGGGACGCCGCGGCTGCTCGACGTCGGTGGGCGGGCCGTACAGGTGGATCCGGCCCCCCGCGAAGGGGATCCGCTGGTCGCCCTCGCGGGCCACCGCCCCGTCCGGGCCGTCGTCGCTGGTCCAGGTGATGAAGAAGGCGCGCAGCGGGGCGTCGTCGTCCAGGTAGCGGCCGGGCCGGTAGAGGCCGCCCACCATGATCCGCCGGGGTCCCGGTTCCGGGTCGGGCTCCTCGCCACGGGTGAGGGCCCGCACTCCCACGGAGTGGTTCGCGCTGTCCCAGAACTTCTCCGGCCCGATCGGCGGCGGCTCCGGCACGCTCCCGGGGGTGACCAGCTCGGCGGAGAGCGCCGCCTGCCAGTCGGCGGGGTCCAGGCGCGCCTCTCTGGAGCGCCAGTAGCCCTGGTCCTGCTCGACGTGGGGCTTGAGCCTGCGGCGCAGTTCCGCCCGGTCGTCGGCGATCCCGGCGACGAAGGCCGCCAGCCAGCGCTCCTGGCCGATCCAGGGCTCGTGGTCGTCGGGGGAGATCGACGGCTCGGGGAACCTCCGCGCCCGCGGCGGCTCGGGCAGCGGCGGGAACTCCTTCCGCGCCGGCGCTTCCCCGACCGGGGTCTCCCCGCCGAACCGCTCGGCCAGCCTCGCCCCCAGGCCGGCGGGGAGGTGGCGGGCGCCGTCGAGGATCGTCTCGGCCTGGTCGGTGAACAGGTCGGCGTGTTTCAGCGTCAGTTCGGCCGCGCGGTTGCGCACGTCGAAGGACTTGTGCGCGTACGCCGTGGTCAGCGCGGTCGTGAAATCGGCGGCCGTCTCGGGTGCGGCGCGGATCGCCTGGTCGAGCCAGCGCAGGCCGGTGGCGGCGAGCTTGGCCTCGTCCCGGAAGGTGAGAGCGTCGACCGCCTCGACCAGGTCGGCGTGGTCGAGCGGCATCGCCCCGCGCACCTGCCCGGCGGCCAGCTCGGCGACCGTGCCCGGAGCCGACGGCAGCAACCGCAGGTAGTCGCGCAACCGGGGGGCGGACTCCGCGGGCGTGGGGTCGAGGAGCGTGTGCAGCCGGACGAAGAACCGCAGGTCCTGTGCCTCGCCGCCGCGCAGGAAACGGCTCACGCAGCCGTCGAGCACCTGCTCCCTGGGCAGCTCGCGGGCGGCGGCGGCCAGCCAGCGGGTCGGCAGGGGATCCAGCCGCTCGTCACGGAGGGCGCGGCCCGCGCCGTCGGCGTCGAAGACACCGGTCAGCAGCAGCGCGCCGGCCAGTTCGTCGAGCAGGTCGCCGACCTCCCAGGAGGCCATCTCCTCGAAGTCGTCGGGATGCTCGGCGCGCACCTGCTCGGTGCGGGCGCGGCGCAGCTCCTTCACGAGGCCGGGCAACCGCCCGGCCAGCTCGGCGCGCTCCTCCTCGGTGAGCGTGACCAGCCGGTCGGCCAGGCGGGTGACCTGGTTGCGGGTGACCAGGTCGCGGATCTCCGTCCAGAGGGTCACCGGGACGCCTCCACGGCGGCACGGGCGACGATCCGGGCGGCCAGCACGTGTTTGCACGGCCCGCGGGAGCCGCGATGGTCCCACCACCACTCGCAGGTGCAGGAGCCGTCGGTCAGCGAGACCCGGCGCGCGCCGCCCGGGGTGCGGACGGTGGCCAGCTCGCCTTCGAGGTGCACGGCGCCCGCGTCGACGAGCTTGCGCGCCTTGGCCAGCCGCGGGTTGAGCAGGATCACGTTGTCCTTGTCATAGGGCAGCTCGCGGTGGAAGTGGGCGGCCTCCGACAGGTCGTAGCCGACCCGGCCGGCGACGCCGAGCCGTGTCAGCGCGGCCCGCACCCGGTCGGCGGGGATGCCCGCGCGGTCGGCCAGCAGGCCGATCTCGACCTCGGGCTCGAAGTTGAGCAGCATGCCCACCACGTCGGCGTCGTCCTCGGCCTCGTCGGTGGCCAGATCGTCGAGCACCGCGCCCTCTCCGGAGAAGCCCCGCCAGCGCTCCGGGGAGAGGGTGAGCGTGTAGCGCATGCCCGGCAGCTCCAGCTCCCAGGCGCTGGAGGCGTCGTCGGCCGGGCCGTACACCCGGAGGGACTTCGCGAAGCGCAGCAGCGGCAGGAGGGTGCCGAGCCGGTTGGGGCCGGCGAGCCGGACCGAGCCCGGGACCTGGCGGTCGGAGACCCTCAGGTCCCGCCCCGCCTGCGCCACCCACACCGTGCCCTTCTTGGGCAGCCCGCGCAGGAACCGGACCGCCGCCATGCCGGTCAGCTCACCGCGCTGGTCCATGCCCGAGGCGATGACCTGGACCTCGGCGAAGCCGCGCAGCCAGCGCTCGGGCAGCGGCACCTTCTTCTCCACCACCGCGCCGTCCATCGTGGTCACGACCAGCTCGTCGAGCCCGACCCCCAGGTGCAGCGGGTCACGCGGGCCGATGCGCGCCAGCGCCTCCCGGAGCGGCGCGTTCACGTCGACGTTGGTGGTGCCCCGGTCGAACACCTCGCCGTCGAGCGCGCCGCTCAGCAGATCGAGCCGGGCGTACACGCCGCCGCAGGCCGAGAACGACTCGAACCGCAACCGGTCCCCGTTGCACGTCACCACCGGGTCGCGCACCCAGCCGGGCCGCGCCTGCGGCTGGTGGTAGCGGGCCAGCGCCACGTCGGCGACGCCGAGCAGCGCCGCCGCGGCGGGGGCCGCCTGGGTCACCACGCCGCTGAAGAACCGGGGGGCCACGGCCGGGCCGGACAGGGCCCGGCCGCCGGAGGTCGCCAGTCCGAGGCGACCGTCGACGAGGGAGGAGGGCGCGGCGTACGTGTACGCCTGCGTCGCTGAAGTCATGGCCGGGACGTTAGATCGCCCCACCGACAAACCGGCGCGGCGGATGCCGAGGGGTTCAGCGTCCCCGCGAACGCCCGTGCTCCCCGCCGGGCCGGCTCCGGGTCTCCATGCGTGCGGAGCACCCCGGCGAGAGAGGAAACGTGCGGGGCCGCACTCTCCGCCTCCGCCTCCGGGCCGTCTTCCTGAGCGTTCACCGCGCACGCTCCTGCATCCTCGCAGGAATCGACTCCTGGGTATCGGCCGGCCCCATGGAGAAGAATTCCGGAGCGTTTCGGAGGTATTCCGTGCCGTACATGAGATAGGTCGTGGCGACGAACAGCCAAGCGCTCGCCATCCCTTGCAGGCGGAGCGGCACGAGGTTTCCACTGAATGTGAAGAGAACGGATCCGGTCCCGAAGTCAGGGACGACCGTCATCATGTCGCTGAAATACCAGAACTGCCATCGGTTCCAGGCGGACGTGATGATGGACTCGTTCGTCAGGAACACCTGAACCGCCTGGTGCTCCCGCCACTGCGGCGCCGCCAGCTCCAGGGCCCGCGTTCGCCGGACGGAGTTCCCGATGGCGTTCACCGCCAGAGCCCCGATCACGAATGCGGGGGATCCGAGCGCGAGGACCGATGACCTCGTGTAACTGACATCGGCCGCGTACCAGCGCGAGTACCCCAGGTGGAAACCCGCGTGGAACCTGACCGGCGGCGGAACGTTGAGCGGCGGCCGGGGGATCTCCGGGAGCGTCCCCCCGTTCACGAGCCATCCTCTGAGCCCCGCGGCTTCCGCCCAGCTCCGCTGCCACATCCACTCTTCGTGAGCCGACTTGTTCCGCACGTGCGACCTCCAACGTCTCCATCGGAAACCCGCCGGATCTCACCGACGGCCCTATGGGAAAGAGATGTCCACCTCGCCCGGCCACCTCAGGGAAACCGGATCGGCGGAATCAGCTGGATCCCTCATCGATTCCAGGTGGTCACGCAGCGGTACCCGCGCCTTCCGTCAGAAGGGATTCTTCAGCTCATGGCGACAGCAGAAGGAGATGGACACCGTACCTTTTCAAGATTATTTCGGTCAAGGTGACCGGGCGATCTCCGGAATCGTCGAAACCCGGTGCGCGGAGGTGAGGAGCGCGCGCGATGGATGCGGCCTCGCCGCCCTCGGATCCGCGGTCACCTCACCGCGGGTTCGAGGGCGGTGAGATCGGCCGCGAGGTAGCGGGCGGCGGTGTGGACGGCCCGCAGGGTCACCGCCACGGCGGGGCGGTGCACGCTGGAGGCGCGGACGACCGCGTGCACGTCGCGGCCGGCCGGGGCGCCGGGGATCTCCCGGACGGCGATGCCGCGCACGCCCGCCGCCAGGGCCAGGGCGGGCACCGCGGCGATGCCGACGCCCTTGGCGACCAGGCTGAGGATGGTGCTCAGCCCTTCGAACTCCCACGGCACCGGCCCGATCCCGCCGACCCCGGCCATCATGTGGTCGACGGCCATCCGGGACGGCTCGCCGTCCGGGGTGGCCATCCACGGCTCGTCGCGCAGTTCCGCCAGGTCGACCGGTTCGTCCGGCGCGGCGAGGCGGTGCGTGCGCGGCACGACGAGCACCAGCGGGTCGCGCAGCAGCGGGAAGACCCGCATGGTCTCCGACTCGCGCATCCGGCCGTACCAGTCGTCCACCACGGCGATGTCGGCCGTGCCCGACTGGACCTCGCGGGCGCCCCGCCCCGAGCGGCCCTGCGCCATCCGCAGGGTCAGCGCGGTGTGGCGGCGCAGCAGCCGGGCCAGGGCGGGCGCGAAGGCCACGGCGGCGGTGGGGAAGGCCGTGACGGTGACCCGGCCCGACGGGGTGCCCGCCTGGGCGGACAGGTCGGACTCGGCGGCCTCCACCATCGCCAGGATCCGCTCGGCGTGCTCGACGAGACGGCGACCGGCGTCGGTCAGCTCGGCGCTGCGGGCGGTCCGGTCGATCAGCGTGGCGCCGGCCTCGCGCTCCAGCGCGGCCAGTTGCTGGGAGACCGCCGACGGGCTGTACCCGAGGGAGGCGGCGGTCGCGGCGATGCTCCCCTTCCGGGCGAACTCGCAGATCAGGGCCAGGCGGCGCAGCTCGAGCATCAGGTCTCCTTACGCCCACCCACATGAATCGAAGCTTGTCGTGATGCCTCCATCCCACCACGCTGGGAACGTTCCGCAACATAGGGGGAATCACCATGAACATCACTCTTTCCGCCACTTTGGCGGCAAATGAGGAAATCGAGCGGAGGCGGCGCGCCGGCCACCGGGTGCTGAACCTCGCCTTCGGTGAGGCGGGCCTGCCGGTCCATCCCGCCCTCCGGGAGAGACTCGCCGCCGCGGCCGGGCAGAACGGGTACGGGCCGGTCGCGGGAGCGGCCGGGCTGCGCGAGGCGGCGGCCGGATACTGGACCCGCCGCCGCCTGCCCACCGAGCCCGGTCTCGTCGTCTGCGGTCCCGGAAGCAAGCCCCTGCTGTACGGCCTGCTGCTCGCGATCGGCGGCGACGTCGTGCTGCCCGTGCCGAGCTGGGTCAGCTACGCCGCCCAGGCCGAGCTGGCCGGGGCGCGCTCCCTTCCCGTTCCGGCGCTCCCCGGCGAGGGCGGCGCGCCGGACCCGGAGCGGGTGGTCTCCGCCGTCCTGCGGGCGCGCGCCGCGGGCCGGGACGTGCGCTCGCTGCTGGTCACGCTCCCCGACAACCCCAGCGGGACGCTCGCGGGAGCCGACACGGTCAAGAAGCTCGCCGAGATCGCCCGCGAGCTCGACCTGATGATCATCTCCGACGAGATCTACCGCGACCTCGTCCACGATCCGGACGCGGGCTTCCTCAGCCCCGCCGAGGCTGCTCCCGAGCGCACCGTCGTCACCAGCGGGCTCAGCAAGAGCCTGGCCCTGGGCGGCTGGCGGATCGGCGTGGCCCGGCTGCCCTCCGCCGGGCTGCGCGACCGGCTGCTCGCGGTGGCCAGCGAGATCTGGTCCAGCCCGGCGGCCCCCGTCCAGCAGGCCGCGGCCTACGCCTACACCGAGCCCCCCGAGCTCGTCGAGCGGATCGGCCGCAGCAGGCGACTGCACGCCGCGGTCGCGCGGGCGGTGCACGCCCGGCTCACCGCGGCGGGCGTGCGGGCGGACCCCCCGCAGGGGGCTTCTACCTCTACCCGGACTTCACCGGCCTCCTGGACCCCGCCCGCCGACCGGAGGCCGCCCGCCGACCGGAGGCCGCCCGCCGTCTGGAGTCCGCCGACGCCGGCACCGGCGTCTCCTCCTCCGCCGAGCTGGCCGCGCTCCTGCTCGACGCGTACGGCGTCGGCGTGATCCCCGGGCACGCCTTCGGCGACGATCCCGCGGCGCTCCGGGTCCGGATGGCCACCAGCCTCCTGTACGGCGAGACCACCGAGCAGCGGCTGGCCGCGCTGAACGCCCCGGACCCCCTCGCGCTGCCCTGGATCGCGGCCTCTCTCGGCCACCTCGGTGAGGCCCTCGACGGCCTGGCCGCCCGGCGTCCCGCCCCCTGAGGAGGCCGGCCGCCGGATCGCACGTCTCAGTTTGGAAAAGGCCCACCGGAGCGCCCGGGCCCCGCAGTCGTGGACACCCCTCTGAGCTGCGCTTTCATCCCCCTCTCCGCGGTCGGGCGGCGGCTTTCCCGGATGCTCACGGAGATGTCCCGCGTCATTTGGCATTGAGCGTCGCAGAGAGCCCTCATCATGTGCTCATGCCCGCTTTTGTCACCCTGTCCGGGCGCCTCGTGCGCCTGGAGCCGCTCAGCCTCGCGGCCGTCGACGACCTCGTCGCCGCGGCGGGTGAAGACCGTACGACGTACGGGTTCACCCGCGTCCCCCATGGCCGGGACGAGATGGCCTCCTATGTGGAGGCCGCTCTGGCTGAGCAGGCGGAGGGCCGCACGATGCCCTTCGCCATCCGGTGGCTGCACACCGACCGAATCGTCGGTGCCACCCGTCTCATGAACCTGGAGTACTGGCAGGGCCCCATGCCCTGGCCGCCGGGCGCGCGTGGAGCGGTGGGCGAGGTCCCGTCCGTGGCGGACATCGGTTACACCTGGCTGGCCGCTTCGGCCCAGGGGACCGGCGTCAACCGGGAGAGCAAGTACCTGATGCTCTCGCTCGCCTTCGAGACCTGGCAGGTCCACCGCGTCACCCTCAAGGCGGACGTGCGGAACGCACGCTCCCGGGCCGCCATCGAAGCCCTCGGCGCGCACCTCGACGGTGTGCGGCGGGCGGAGAGCCGAGGCGCCGACGATACGGTCCGAGATACCGCGTTCTACTCGATCCTGAGCTCCGAATGGCCGCTCGTGCGAGAACGCCTGCACGCGCGGCTCGGGCTCGTCGAGGCCGCGTGAACGTCACCGTAACTTCGGATTAATGGAGAAAGGCCCGCTCGGGAATCATTCCGAGCGGGCCTTTTCCATGGCGGCACCCCCTGCCGCCCCTGCCCCGCCGGCCGGGCGCGGCCGCCCCCGTAGGGGCCGCGCTCGGCGGTGGAATCAGCATCCCGCCCGGGGTTCAACACCCGATCAACGGGCGATCAACGGTCCGACTGGCCGGTCGTCCAGGCAAGCTATGGGGAAAGCGGTCAAGGATCTATTATTTGGTCATAAAACTTCCCATTAGGGTGGAGATACCGGACATGGCGGCACAGGACGGCGACAACGGCCTGCGCTTCGCCGTACTCGGCCCCGTCCAGGCCTGGCGCGACGGCGCCGAGCTGGATCTGGGCACCCCGTTGCAACGTTCCATCCTGGCGATGCTGCTGGTCCGCGAGGGGCGGGCCGTGACACCGGCCGAGATGATCGACGGCGTCTGGGGGGAAGAGGCCCCTCCCCGCGCCCTCGGCGCACTGCGCACCTACGTCTCCCGGCTGCGCGCCGTACTCGAACCGGACCGCTCCCCCAGGACCCCGCCGGCGCTGCTCACCTCGGTCGGCCGCGGCTACGCGCTGCGCCTGGCCGGGGCCTGGTTCGACCTGAACCGCTTCGAGGCCGGGATCCAGGAGGCGGAGGCGGCCCGCCGCGCCGGCGACCCCGGCGGGGCGGCCGGGATCCTGCGCGCGGCGCTGGCGCTGTGCACCGGCGAACCGCTGGCCGGAGCCGTCGGCCCCTACGTCGAGCACCAGCGCGACCGGCTGGTGGAGTGCCGGATGAGCGCGCTGGAAACCCTGATGGACCTCGACCTGGAGCTCGGCCGGCACGCCGAGGTCGTCTCCGACCTGATGGCGCTCACCCGCGACCACCCGCTCCGCGAGCGGCTGCGCGCCCAGCTCATGCTCGCCTACTACCGGTGCGGGCGGCAGGCGGACGCGCTGGCGGTCTTCACCGACACCCGCCAGGCGCTCGTCGACGAGCTGGGCATCGACCCCGGCCCCGAACTGACCGCCCTGCACCGGCGCATCCTCTCCGGCGATCCGGCCCTCGCGGCCCCTCCCGCCGCCCCGGTACGGCCCGCCGCGCCCCCGC
>NZ_CDRNDK010000275.1:0-8843 GCF_977012225.1 Planomonospora algeriensis
TCGCCGAGCAGGACCGCGGCCGGTGGGACACCCGCCTGATCGCCGAGGGCGTCGGCGTGCTCCAGGCGGCCCTGGCCCGCGACCGCCTGGGCGAGTTCCAGGCCCAGGCCGCCGTCGCCGCGCTGCACGCCGACGCCCGGACGGCCGAGGAGACCGACTGGGTGCAGATCGTCGAGTGGTACGACGAACTGGTGCGTCTCACCGGCAGTCCGGTGGCCCGGCTCAACCGGGCGTCGCGGTCGGCGAGGCCGACGGCCGCGGCGGCCTGGCCGCCCTGGCAGGGCTCGATCCCGCTCTGCCCCGCCACACCGCCGTCGCGGCGTACCTCCACGAGCGCGACGCGACCCGGCGACGGCGGCGCGGCTGTACGCCGAAGCCGCCCGGTCGGCGCCCAGCCTCCCCGAACGCGACCACCTCACACGGCAGGCCGCCCGGCTCAACGCGCGACTGCGCGGCCGAGCGGCGCAGCGGGTCGTCGAGGACGGGCCGGCGGCTGAGCGCGGAGTGCGGTCAGAAGCCGATGACGGTGACGGTGCGTGGGGGTGAGACCGAGGGCTCGCAGTCGGCGTCGCCGGAGTAGATGGCGGTGATCTGGTGCTGGCCGCGGGTGCGGAAGCCGGTGATCAGCACGGCGGTGCCGGCCAGGACCGGGACGGTGCCCAGGGTGGCGGCGCCGTCCATGAAGCGGACGGTGCCGGTGGGGATGGCGCCGACCACGGTGTTGGTCGCGGTGTCGATCACCGAGACGGTGCCGCCGTCCTCATGGGTGACATAGACGGTGGTGCCGTCCGGGCTGACCGCCGCACTGTAGGCGTCGGGGTCGACGGTGATGGTGCCGACCACGGTGTTGGTGGCGGTGTCGATCACTGAGACGGTGCCGTCGCTGTTGTTGGGGACGTAGGCGGTGGCGCCGTCCGGGGTGATCGCCACCGCGTACGGGCTGTTGCCGGTGGTGATGGCGGTGGTCACGGTGTTGGTGGCGGTGTCGATCACCGAGACGGTGTCGTCGGACTGGTTGACGACGTAGGCGGTGGCGCCGTCCGGGCTGAAGGCCACCCTGAGCGGGCCGTCGCCGACGGGGATGGTGCCGACCACGGTGCCGGCGGCGGTGTCGATCACCGAGACGGTGTCGTCACCGGGGTTGGGGACGTAGGCGGTGGTGCCGTCCGGGCTGACCGCCACGTTGTACGGGTCTTCGCCGACGGGGATGGTGGCGATCACGTTGCCGGTGGCCGTGTCGATCACCGACACCGTGTCGTCACCGCCGTTGACGACGTAGGCCAGGGTCGCGGTCACCAGGGCGAGGAGTCCGGTGGGCGCGTCGGTCATGGCCGTGGCGGCACGGCCGGCCGGTCGAGGGCGGCGGAAGGGGAAGCGGAGCGGTGAGCCGGCGGCCATGGGAGGCCCTTTCTGGACGGGTACGGCGTCCCGCCGAGATGGCCGTCTCCGCGACCGCCACCTGCAGCGCTTCACCGTAAATGATCGCTTCGTTACCAAAGGTAATGATTTACGGTCGGGCTGCAAGAGGGCGTTATATAGACATGTCCCGAGCGTCAGGCATTCGACCTGCAGAAATACGTAAAATTGGTTATTTCGGCCAGCTGAATCGCTTTCCGGCCGACGTCGAGGGCGGGCCGGCCGCGGTCCTCTCGAAAGCTCGCGGTCACGCCGAACATTCGGCGCGTGCAGTGGGAAATGTATGAAAAATAGGAACGAGTGCACATGGAGCCGAATTGACGCCACCACCAGGGAAGCTCGCCGGGACGGCGAAAGTCGGGGATCGCGGCCAGATCGTCATCCCGAAGGACATGCGGGACATGTTCGGGATCGTTCCCGGAGACACATTGCTGCTGCTGGCGGATGTGGGGCGCGGTATCGCGGTGCTGCGCAACGACGACTTCGTCCACCTCGCCGAGACCGTGCTCGACGCGCGGAAGGACCGGAACGACGATGCGTGAAGACGCCGTACCGACCACTGCGGGGAATCCTCGGCGGAGCCGCGCACCATGGCATCTGTGGGTCGCCGGGCTGTTCATGCTCGCGCTCTACATCGGCGGTGCGCGGGACCAGGTGCTCACGCTCACGCTGAACCCGGACTACCTGTCCGCCCAGGGCTACGCCGAGCCCCAGATCGGCTACTTCGCCGACTATCCGTTCGGTCTCGGCGTCCTGTGGACCCTCAACATCGTCGGAGGCCTCGCCTCGGCGACGGCTTCGATCCTGCGCTCCCGCCGGGCGGTGCCGCTGGCCCTGACGACCGCGCTGGCTCAGCTGGTGCTGCTGATCCTCACATTCACCTTCCGGGACCGGTGGGACATCCTCGGGCCGTCGATGAGCCTGTTCGACATCGGCGTCGGCGTCCTGTCCCTCGCGTTCTGGTGGTACTGCCGGGTGATGCTGAGCCGGGCCGTTCTGCGGTGAGCCGGGCGGTGGGGCCCGCCCGGCTCACCGGCGGGGCCACGGCCTCCTGGCCCGACCCCGCACCCGGCACCCCGCACCCTGCGGGGTTCGGACCAGGTCCCCCTCCTTCCTACCAGCGGTCACCGCCGGGTGACGCCTGATCCTCGCTGATGCTGTCCAGCCAGGCCCGGTGCAGGCCGGCGAAGCGGCCGGCCCTCGCGATGAGCACTTCCGGCGGGCCGTCCTCCACGATCACCCCGCCGTCCATCACCAGCACCCGGTCGGCGGTCTCGATGGTCGACAGCCGGTGCGCGATGACCAGAGCGGTCCGGCCCGACAGGATCGTCCGCATGGCCCGCTGCACCAGCCGCTCGCCGGGGACGTCCAGGCTTGAGGTCGCCTCGTCGAGGACCAGCACGGCGGGGTCGGCGAGGAAGGCGCGGGCGAACGCCACCAGCTGCCGCTGCCCCGCCGACAGCCGCCCGCCCTGCTTGCCGACGGGCGTGTCGTAGCCCTGGGGGAGCGCGGAGATGAAGCCGTGGGCGCCGACGGAGCGGGAGGCTTCGACGACCTCGTCCATGGTGGCGTCCGGCCGCCCGAACCTGACGTTGTCCGCCACCGTCCCGCTGAACAGGAAGTTCTCCTGCGTCACCACGACCACCGCGGCGCGCAGCGCGTCCTCGCCGAGGTCGCGCAGGTCGACCCCGTCCAGCAGCACGCGACCGGAGACCGGGTCGTAGAACCTGGCGACCAGCTTGGCCAGCGTGGTCTTGCCCGCCCCGGTCGCGCCGACCAGCGCCACGACCTGGCCCGCCGGGATCTCCAGGTCCATCCGGGACAGCACCGGGGTGCCGTCCCGGTAGGAGAACTCCACCCCTTCGAACCGGATCCCGCCCGCCGGGTGCTCCAGCGGGACCGGGTCGCGCGGCTCGGCCACCGCCGGCCGCTCCTCCAGCACGCCGGAGAGCTTCTCCAGCGCCGCCCCGGCCGACTGGAAGGTGTTGTAGAACTGGCTGATCTCCTGCATCGGCTCGTAGAACTGGCGCAGGTAGAGCAGGAACGCGGCGAGCACGCCCACCGTCACCGAGCCGCCGGAGGCCAGCAGGCCGCCGTAGAACAGCACGGCGGCGGTCGTGACGTTCCCGATGAGCTTGACGCCGGGCATGAAGACCGCGATCAGGCGCATGCTCCGCACGTTGGCGTCCCGGTAGTCGGCGTTCAGCCGGGAGAAGATCTCCTGGTTGCGGGGCTCGCCGCGGAACGCCTGGACCGCCCGGATGCCGGTCATCGACTCCACGAAGTGGACGATCACCAGCGCGACGGTCTCCCGGGTCCGGCGGTAGGCGAGGCTCGACTGCCGCCGGAACCAGCGGGTGAACAGCAGCAGGACCGGCAGCGGGAGGAGGGCGACCAGCCCGAGGCGCACGTCCAGGAGGAGCAGCACGACCGCGGTGCCGACGAGGGTCAGCACGGCCGTGACGAGGCCGTCGAAACCCGACTGCAGCATCTCGGAGATGGCCTCGATGTCGGAGGTCAGCCGGGACACCACCCGCCCGGAGGTGTAGTCGTCGTGGAACGACAGCGACAGCCGCTGGAAGTGGCGGAAGACCCGCCGCCGCAGCTCCAGGATGATGCGCTGGCCGATCCGGCCGGACATCCCGAGGAACGCCTGCCGGGTCACCGCCTGCACGACCGCCGCGGTCAGCAGCGCCGCGACGACCGTGACCAGCACGGCCGGTCCCTCGCCCGCGACCATGGGCGGGATGCCGGCGTCGATGCCCACCTTGACCAGGTAGGGGATGGCGAGGGAGGCCGCGTTGCAGGCCACGATGAGCGCGACCAGCACCGCGATCCGCCTGCGGTACGGCCGGAGCAGATCGCCCAGCAGCCGCCGGGAGCGGTCCCGGAGCAGGAGCGAGACCTGCTCGGGGATCTCGTCCCGGTCCTCGGCGGCGACGCCGCGCCAGTCCCGCCCCGTGCCCGCGGTGTCCGCCGTACCCGTCGCGCGGGCAGGGTCCGCGGTGCCTGCCGTACCCGTCGCGCGGGCCGTGTCCGTCGTGTCCTGTCCGCTCACCGCAGTGCCCCCTCCGCGTCCACGTCGTCGTCGAAGTCGTCATCGAAACCGGCGCGCTCGTCCGGGTCCTCCTCCAGGCCGGCGGAGAGCAGCGCGCGGTACTCCGGCACGCCCGCCATCAGCTCCTGGTGGCGGCCGACGTGCGCGATCGTGCCGCCGGACAGCAGGGCGACCCGGTCGGCGAGCAGCACGGTGGAGGCGCGGTGCGCGACCACGATCCCGGTGGTGTCCCGCAGCACGTGCCGGAGGGCCTCCTCCACCAGCGCCTCGGTCTCGACGTCGAGCGCCGAGAGGGTGTCGTCCAGCACGAGGACCCGCGGCCGGGACAGCACCGCGCGGGCCAGGGCGAGGCGCTGGCGCTGTCCGCCGGACAGGGACATGCCCTGCTCGCCGATCCTGGTCTCCAGCCCCCACGGCAGCCGGTGGACGAACTCCGCCTGGGCGACCCGCAGCGCCGCCCCGATCTCCTCCTCGGTGGCGTCCGGCCGGCCGAGCGTGAGGTTCTCCCTGACGCTCATGGAGAACAGGGTCGGCTCCTCGAAGGCCGTGGCGACCATCGAGCGCAGCGCGGGCAGCGACAGGTCGCGCACGTCGTGACCGTCGATCGTGACCCGGCCCGCGGTGACGTCGTGCAGCCGGGGGACGAGGGCGGTCAGCGTGGTCTTGCCCGAACCCGTCGCGCCCACGACCGCCACCGTCTCACCCGGCCGCACCTCCAGCCAGACGTCGCGCAGCACCGGCTCCGCGGCGCCCGGGAAGCGGAACTCCACGCCCTCGAAGCGCAGGTGCCCGCTCGGCCGCCCGACCGTCCGGGCGCCTCCGGTGATGGCGGGCTCGACGTCCAGCACCTCCATCACCCGGTCCGCCGCGGTCATCGCCTCCTGCGCCATGGCCAGGATGAAACCGAGGGCCGAGATGGGCCAGACCAGCTGGAGCATGAGCGTGGTGAAGGCCACCAGCGTGCCCAGCGACAGCGTGCCCGAGCCCACCGCCAGCGCGCCGAGCAGCAGCACGGCGGCGAGGACGACGTTCGGGATCACCTCCAGGAAGGTGAAGAACCTGGCCGAGAGCCGGACCTTCTCCATCGCGGTCCGGTAGACCTCGCCGGCGCCGGCGTCGAAGGCGTCGTAGACGTGGCGGCCGCGGCCGAAGGCCTTGATCGTGCGGATACCGGCCGCCGACTCCTCGACGACGGTGGCCAGGTCGCCCTGCTGGTCCTGCACCCGGCGCGAGACGTCGATGTAACGGCGCTCGAAGCGCAGCGAGGTGACCACCACCGGCACCGCCGACGCGGCGACCAGTAGCCCGAGCGGCCAGTACATCCGCAGCAGCAGGACGGTCACCGTGAGGATCTGCACGGTGATCAGCACGAGGAAGAGCATGCCGAAGCCGAGGAAGCGCCGGATCGTCGACAGGTCGGTCGTCGCGCGCGAGAGCAGCTGGCCGGACTGCCAGGCTCCGTGGAAGGCCATCGGCAGCCGCTGCAGGTGCCGGTAGAGGTCGTCGCGGATCCGGGTCTCCAGGCCGATGACGGCATCGGCCAGCAGCCAGCGGCGCACCAGGACGAGCAGCGCCTCGACCGCGCCCAGCGCGAGGGCGAGCAGGGCCAGGGGGAGCAGGCCCGAGGCGTCGCCCCGGGCCACGGGGCCGTCGACGACCTCTCTGCCGACGAGCGGGATGACGATCCCGATCCCGGTTCCGAGGAAGGAGGCCGCCCAGATGACGGCCAGGCGGGTGGAGTAGGGGCGGAGATAGGACTTCATCCGCCACAGCGAGCGCATCCCGGCCAGGGGCCGGCTGCGGGGCCGCGGCTGCCGGGCCGCGGGTTCCGGCTCGGGGGCGGCGGTATCCGGAGGTTCAGGGGACATCGTCAGGCGGCACGCTCCTCACGGGTCTCGGTTGACGCCGGTCACCACGGACGGTGAAGGGCCCGTTAAGGCTAAGCATCCCGTCAACAGGTTTTCCGCAGGAGGAAAGGGTTCATGCCCGACAATGAGTGACTCTATGCGATCAGGGCACTACACAGAGTATGAAAAACGGGGCGAACGGCTCGGGATTCCGCTTGCTGATCATAATTGGCGAAGGCCCCCGAACGATGACATCACGTATCTGGAGGAAGAGGCGCGGCAGCGGGGGCACCTGCCGCTCGTCGTCTCCTGGCACGAATTGAGCGTCGCCCTCGACGACCGCGTGCCGAGGCTCTGCGCCGACGGGCTCCCGCTGGCGGTGGACGGGATCATCCATCAGATGTCCACCGACGCCCTGCCGGGCCTCACCGTCCTCGGCGCGGTGGAGGACCGGATCGCGCACTTGAACTCCACCGCCGCCGTGCTGCGCTCGGCCGACAAGTTCGCCACGCACGTGCGCCTGGCCGCCTGCGGCGTCCCGACGCCCGCCACCGCCTTCTGCCCGGGCGACCGCGAGCTCAGGATCTTCGCCCGGGCCTACGGCTACCCCGTCGTGCTCAAGCAGCCGGACGGAGCGCGCGGCTCGGAGGTCGCCCTCGCCAGGGGGGAGGAGGAGCTGATCGTCAAGGCGGAGTCGATCCGGGGCCGGGGGAGGCCGCTGCTCGTCCAGCGGTTCGTCGCCGAGGCGGCCGGGCGCAACCACCGGGTGGTCGTCGTCGGCGGGAGGTTCGTCGCCGCGGTCGAGCAGACGGGCCGGCCGGGCGACTTCCGCTCCAACGGGCCGGGGGACGTGTGCCGCCCGGTGGCCCTCACCGGCGAGGAGGTGGCCGTCGTGGAGCGTACGGCCCGCGCGGCGGGGCTCGACCTGATGAGCGCCGACCTGCTGCGCGGCCGCGACGGCCCGGTCATCCTGGAGACCAACTCCTTCCCCGCCTTCGGCGGGTTCGGCCACGTGGACCTGCGGGACCCGATCCTGGACCTGATCGAGCGCAAGGCCGCCGCCCGCCGGGCCGGAACGGCCGTCCCGGTCGCGGTGCCGGGGTACCGGCCGCTGCTCCCGCGGGAGGACGCCGTGCCCTCCGTGTCCTCCGTACCCTCTGCGCCCTCTGTGCCTTTCGCGCCCGCGGTGCCCTTCGCGGAGGAGCCCTCGGCCGCGCCGGGCTGCCGGTGCTGGTGTGGATCCACGGAGAGGCCTTCAACGCGGGCGGCAACACCGGCCCGTGGTACCGCGGCGCCTCCTTCGCCCGAGACGGCCTGGTGTTCGTCGCGATCAACTACCGCCTGGGCGTGGAGGGGTTCCTGCCCCTGGGCGACGCCCCGGCCAACCCCGGCGTGCTCGACTGGATCCGGGCGCTCACCTGGGTCCACGACAACATCGCCGCCTTCGGGGGCGACCCCGGCAACGTGACCGTCGGCGGGCAGTCCGCCGGCGGCCAGGCGAGCGTGACCCTGCTCGCGGCGCCCGCCGCCGCCGGGCTCCTGCACCGCGTGATCGACATGAGCGGCGGATCGGTGACCTGGGAGCCGGTCGAGCCCGCCCGGGAGGCGGCCCGCGCGCTCGCCCGTCGTCTCGGCGTGCCGCCCACGCGCGAGGCGTTCTCTGCGTTCACGCCGGGTGAACTGGCCGCGACGTACGGCTCGCTCGGCTCGGGCGAGCCGGATCCCGGGCCCCTCGGCGCGGTCTTCGGACCGGGCGTGCGCGGCCGCCGGCCGGTCCGTCCACGCCTACGAGTTCGGCTGGCGATCACCCGTGCGCGGCGGCACCGTCGGGGCCGGCCACTGCGTGGACCTCCTGGCGCGTCTGCTCGATCTCCCGGTTCTTCGTCTCGATGTCGTGGTTCTGCCGGGCCAGCAGCTCCGCCTTGTCCTCCAGCTCGGCGTTGGAGCGCTGCAGCTCCTCCTGACGGACCTGGAGCTCGGTGGCCAGCCGCTGTGACTCGGTCAGCAGGGTGTCGGCGCGGGCGTTGGCGACGATGGTGTTGACGTTGACGCCGATGGTCTCCACCAGCATCTCCAGGAAGGCCCGGTGCACCTGGGTGAAGCGGTTGAGGCCAGCCAGCTCGATCACGCCGAGCACCTGGTCCTCGAAGACGATCGTCAGCACGATCAGGTTGACCGGCGCGGTCCCGCCGGGCCCTCCTCGGCCAGCAGGAACGTGCCGTACTGGGCGGAGACCAGCGGGGCCGGCTCGTTCATCACCAGCTCGGCCACGACGGCCAGGTCCCGGTGGCCCTGCATCAGCCCGGAGATGCGCGCCAGGTTGGACTTGAGCCAGTCCTGCTCCTGGTTGGCCAGGGTGGTCTCACGCAGGGACTTCACCCTTCACGGGACCGTCGGCGATCTCAACCATGTCCACCATCGCTCGTCTCGACCGGCGGGAGGCCAGGCAATGGTAAGGCCGGGGCGGGCCGGACGGGGCCCGCCCTCGCGGCGCGGCCCGCCCGGCTACGGCGGGGACGGGA
>NZ_CDRNDK010000276.1:0-8818 GCF_977012225.1 Planomonospora algeriensis
CGCCCGCGCCGGAGCCCGCGCGCCGCGCGCCGGACCGGCCCGCGGATGACGGATCGCCGCAGTCCAGCGGGTAACGTTCTCCCCCGTGACCCGTTCCGCCATCACCACTCCTCCGCCCGGCGCGACGCCGCCGGAACCGCTTCCCGGAGCGCCCGCCCCCGGCTCCCCGCTCGGCTCGCACTACAGCCGCTGCTTCGGCTGCGGCGACCGCCACCCGACCGGCCTGCACCTGTCGGCGGTCACCCCCGACGGGGTCACGGTGACCGCGGAGCTCACGGTGGGCCAGGCGCACCAGGGGGCGCCGGGCCTCGCGCACGGCGGCGTGCTGGCCGCGGCGATGGACGAGGTCATCGGCATGTCCGTCTGGCTGTTCCAGCGCCCCTACGTCACCGGGCGGCTGGAGACCGACTACCTGGCGCCGGTCCCCGTGGGAACCACGCTGCACCTGCGCGCCTGGTGCACCGGCATGGCCGGCCGGAAGGCATATCTTGAAGCGGAGGGGCGGATCGGCGCCCCGGACGGTCCGGTCGCCGTGCGCGCCGCCGCTCTCTTCATCGAGGTCGGCATGGAGCACTTCGCCGAGCACGGCGACGCCCAGGCCATCCTCGCCGAGCACCATGAGTACGAGGTGAATCCGTGACCCACCAGGTCGAGGTGCTGATCCACCGGCTCGACGCCGGGCTGCCGCTGCCGTCCTACGCGCATCCGGGCGACGCCGGGGCGGACCTGCGCGCCGCGCAGGACGTCGAGCTGCTCCCCGGCGAGCGGGCCACCGTGGGCACCGGAGTGGCCATCGCCCTGCCCGACGGCTACGCCGCGTTCGTCCACCCGCGCTCCGGCCTGGCCGCCGAGCACGGCGTGACGATCGTGAACGCGCCGGGCACCGTCGACGCGGGCTACCGGGGCGAGATCAGGGTGACGCTGCTCAACACCGACGCCAAGAACGCGGTACGGCTGCGCCGGGGGGACCGGATCGCGCAGCTCGTCGTGCAGAAGGTGGAACGGGCCGCGTTCTACGAGGTGGACCGGTTGCCCGGGTCGGCGCGCGGCGCCGGCGGGTTCGGATCCACGGGCCGCTGACGTCTCAGCGGCCGCTGACATTCCAAGGAGCGTGAGGAAGATGTTCGGACGTCGCCGTCGTGAGGAGACCCCGGCCGCCGCCGTCGAGGAGGTCGCGCAGGCACCGGCCCGTGAGTCCGGCCCGTGGGACGCCGGGGAGCCGCACCCCGAGCGGGAGCGGGTCGACCTCGGCGGGCTGCGCGTGCCGGTCGGCCCCGGGTTCGAGATCCAGCTGAACCTGGCCGGCGACCGCATCGTGGGCGCCGTCGTGCTGGCCGAGGAGAGCGCGCTGCAGGTGCAGGCGTTCGCGGCGCCCAAGCGGAACGGCATCTGGGACGAGGTCCGGGCCGAGCTGGCCGCGGCGGTCGAGAGCGCCGGCGGCACGGCCGAGGAGCGGCAGGGGCCGTTCGGCACCGAGCTGGCCGCGAGGGTCCCGGGTGAGGGCGGCGCGAGCCGGTCCGCTACCTGGGGGTCGACGGGCCGCGCTGGTTCCTGCGGGCGGCGGTCAGCGGGCGCGCCGCGCTGGACGCGGACGCCGCCGGGATCCTGGAGGACGTGGTGCGGGACATCGTGGTGGTCCGCGGCGACGAGCCCATGCCCCCGCACGAGTCGATCGAGCTGCGCCTGCCCCCCGAGGCCAGGCAGGCGATGGACCGGCAGGCGGAGGCGGGGGCGGGGGCGCCCGACCTCAACCCGTTCAAGCGCGGCCCGGAGATCGCCGAGCTCCGCTGACGGTCCGGTGGCGTCCGCCCGCCGGGCCGCCGCCGGTTCGACGGCAGCCCCCCGGCAGGGCGAATCGCGTACCCTGAGGCGATATGCGGGTTAAGGAGAAGGCGTGAGTTCGCAGGAGCCGCGCAGGCAGGGCGGGTTACGGGGCTTCTTCCGGCGGCTGGCGACGAGCCAGGCCGAGCTGGAGGCGGACGAGCTGCGCCAGGAGCTCGACCGGGAGGAGGGCGCGACGCCCATCGCCGCGTGCGCCGGGCGCCGCCGGTTCTGCGTGACCGGTACACTGCGGACGGTGACCCTCCGGCCGCGGGGCGGCGCGCCCGCGCTCGAGGCGGAGCTCTACGACGGCTCGGACGTGATCGACCTGATCTGGCTCGGGCGCAGGAGGATCGCGGGGATCGAACCGGGCCGGATGGTGCTGGCCGAGGGGCTGGTCAGCCTGCAGGACGGCCGGAAGGTGATGTTCAACCCGCGTTACGAGCTCCGGCCTACGGGCGGGGTGTAAGGGGACAGATGATCCCGGAACCGGCGAGTGGGAAAACAGGGAAAGAGCAGATGACCACCACCGAGCAGGCGGCACACGACACGGTGGAGGCCGCCATCCGGTCCCAGCTCGCCAAGGCGTTCGGCGGGATCCGGGGCGTGATCGAGGCGGCCGTGCCCACGGCCGTCTTCACCGTCATGTGGATCACCACATCCCGGCTGCAGCTCTCACTGATCGTCAGCGCCTCCACGGCGGTGGTCCTGCTGGTGGCCCGGCTGGTCCAGCGCTCCACCCCGCAGTACGTGATCAACAGCCTGATCGGCATCGGCATCGGCTGGTTCTTCGCCTCCCGCACCGGCGAGGCCAAGGACGTCTATCTGCCCGGCATCCTCTACAACGCGGGCTACTCGGTGGCGATGCTGATCTCGATCGTCACCCGCTGGCCGGTGGTCGGCTTCCTGATCGGCTCGGTCACCGGCGACCCGACGGCCTGGCGCGGCGACCCGGCCGTGGTGAAGCTCTGCTCCCGGCTCACCTGGCTGCTGATGATCCCGTGCGTGGTCCGGGTGGCCGTGCAGGCGCCGGTCTACCTGATCGGCGGGAACGACGCGGTGGCCGAACTGGGCATCCTCAAGATCGTGATGGGCTGGCCGCTGCAGGTCGCCGCCCTGGGCGCCATGGTGTGGCTGCTGGCCCGCGGGCGCACCCCGGTACGGCCCGCGGCCTCCTGACGGAGGGCGGGCCGTACGGCGCTCAGTGGCGGGAGAGGAGCTGGGCCAGCTCCTCCTCGACCTCCTGGCTGGCCACGAACATCAGCTCGTCGCCGGCCTCCAGCGGGTCGTCGGCGCTGGGGACCAGCACCCGGCCCTCGCGCAGGATCGCCACCAGGGCGGTGTCGGCCGGCCACGGCACCGAGCCGGCGCGCTGGCCGACCACCGGGGCGTCCTCGGGAAGGGTCAGCTCGACCAGGTTGGCCTGACCCTGGCGGAAGGTCATCAGGCGGACCAGGTCGCCGACGCTCACCGCCTCCTCGACCAGCGCGCTGAGCAGGCGCGGGGTGGAGACGGCGACGTCCACGCCCCAGGACTCGTTGAACAGCCACTCGTTCTTCGGGTGGTTGATCCGGGCGACCACGCGCGGCACGCCGTACTCGGTCTTGGCCAGGAGCGAGACGACGAGGTTGACCTTGTCGTCCCCGCTGGCGGCGACGACGACGTGGCAGTCGGCCAGTCCGGCCTCGTCCAGGGCGGAGATCTCGCAGGCGTCGGCGAGCAGCCACTCGGCCCGCGGCACCGAGTCGATCTTGATGGCCTTGGGGTCGACGTCGATGAGCAGGACCTGGTGGCCGTTCTCCAGGAGCTCGGCGGCGATGGAGCGGCCGACGGCCCCGGCGCCCGCGATGGTGACACGCATCAGTGCTCCTCCTCCGGTGCGGCGCACAGCACCTTGCTGATGCGGTCCATGTCGCTCCCGGCCGCCATGACGTGCAGGATGTCGCCCTCCTGGACCATGGAGTCGTGCCGGGGCAGCAGGGTCTCGCCCATGCGGTTGACGAACGCCAGCCGGGTCCCGGCGGCCTCCTCCAGATCCCTGGTCCTGGTGCCGATCCAGCCGGGGTGGTAGGCCGCCTCGGCCAGCACGATCGTCCCGGTGGGGTCGCGCCAGAGCGGTTCGGCGCCCTCGGGCAGCACCCGGCGGAGGATCTGGTCGGCGGTCCAGCGGACCGTGGCGACGGTGGGAATGCCCAGCCGCTGGTAGACCTCGGCCCGGCGGGAGTCGTAGATGCGGGCCACCACGTTGTCGACGCCGAACGTCTCGCGCGCGACCCGGGCGGAGATGATGTTGGAGTTGTCGCCGCTGCTCACCGCCACGTAGGCGCCGGCGGACTCGATGCCGGCCTCCTCCAGGACGTCGCGGTCGAAACCGATCCCGGTGACCCGGCGCCCGCGGAACCCGGCCCGCAGGCGGCGGAAGGCCTGCGGGTCCCGATCGATGATCGCGACCGAGTGGCCGCCGTCCTCCAGGATGTGCGCCAGGGTGGAGCCCACCCGGCCGCATCCCATGATCACAATATGCATGCTCCCCCGCCGATCGGCTCGAGGCGGATCTTGTCTCCGATGTACCCAGCCAGTATGGCCCGCTCCGGGGGCGTCGCGTGAGGGGACGGCGGCGGAGGGGGCTAGCATCGTCAGACGTGCCGAAAGCGACGGACCTGACTAAACGCCTGTTCATCGGGCGTGCACTGCGCAGCACCCAGTTGCACGAGCAACTGCTGCCGAAGCGCATCGCGCTGCCGGTCTTCGCGAGCGACGCCCTCTCCTCGGTGGCCTACGCCCCGCAGGAGATCCTCGTCATCCTCTCCCTGGCGGGCCTGTCGTTCTACAACTTCAGCCCCTGGGTCGCGGGCGGCGTCGTGGTGGTGATGCTGACGGTCGTCGCGTCCTACCGGCAGAACGTGCACGCCTACCCCAGCGGGGGCGGCGACTACGAGGTGGCCACCGTCAACCTCGGCCGGAACGCGGGCCTCACCGTCGCCAGCGCGCTCATGGTCGACTACGTCCTCACGGTCGCGGTCTCGGTGGCCAACGGCGTCGACTACGTCGGCGCGACGATCCCGTACGTCGCGACGCACAAACCGCTGGTGGCGATCCTCATCGTCGCCGTGCTCACCCTGGTGAACCTGCGCGGCATCCGCGAGTCCGGTGTGGCCTTCGCCATCCCCACCTACGCGTTCATGGCGGCGGTCTTCGTCATGGTCGGCTACGGCTTCTTCCGGCTGTTCGTCCTCGGTGACGAGCTGCGCGCGCCCACCGCGGACTACCGGATCGTCGCCGAGCAGACCAATCTCACCTCCTTCGCCGCGGCCTTCCTGATCCTGCGCGCGTTCTCCTCCGGCTGCGCCGCGCTGACCGGCGTCGAGGCGATCAGCAACGGCGTGCCCGCCTTCCGCAAGCCCAAGAGCCGCAACGCGGCCAGGACCCTGCTGATGATGGGCCTGATCTCGGTGACCATGTTCACCGGCATCATCACGCTGGGGCTGGCCTCCGGGGTCAAGGTCGCCGAGCCCGCCTACGCCCACCGCGACGTGATCATCGACGGCCGCCCCGCAGGTTTCGACTACCACCAGCAGCCGATCATCGCGCAGGTGTCCGAGGCGGTCTTCGGCAGCGGCTCGCCGCTGTTCTTCGCCATCTCCGGCGTCACCGCGCTGATCCTGTTCCTGGCCGCGAACACCGCCTTCAACGGCTTCCCGGTGCTCGGCTCGATCCTCGCCCAAGACCGCTTCCTGCCCCGCCAGCTGCACACCCGAGGCGACCGGCTGGCCTTCTCCAACGGCATCCTCATCCTGGCGGCCGGGGCCTGCCTGCTGCTGTGGGGCTTCCAGGCCGACGTCAGCCGCCTGCTGAACCTCTACATCGTCGGCGTCTTCGTCTCCTTCACCCTCAGCCAGATCGGCATGGTCCGGCACTGGACCCGGGAGATGAAGACGGAGGTCGAGCTGAAGGCCCGGCTGCACATGCAGCGCTCGCGGGCGATCAACTTCTTCGGCGGCGTGATGACCGGCCTGGTGCTGGTGGTCGTGCTGCTGACCAAGTTCACCCACGGCGCGTGGATCGTCTGCGTGGCGATGCCGGTGCTGTTCGCCATGATGAAGGGCATCCACCGCCACTACGAGAAGGTGGCCCGGGAGCTCGCCGTCGACGAGGACTTCCAGGCCGACGAGTCGATGCTGCCCGCGCGCAACCACGCCGTCGTGCTCGTCTCGAAGATCCACAAGCCGACCCTGCGCGCCCTCGCCTACGCCCGCGCCACCCGGCCTTCGACGCTGGAGGCGGTCACCGTGGGCGTGGAGGGCTCGGAGGCCCGGGCGCTGCAGGAGGAGTGGGAGCGGCGGGGCATCCCGGTGCCGCTGAAGACGCTCGACTCGCCCTACCGGGAGATCACCCGGCCGATCCTGGAGTACGTCAAGTCGCGGCGCCGGCGCTCCCCGCGGGACGTGGTGAGCGTCTACATCCCCGAGTACGTCGTCGGCAGCTGGTGGGAGCACATCCTGCACAACCAGAGCGCGCTGCGGCTCAAGGGCCGCCTGCTCTTCCAGCCCGGCGTGATGGTCATCAGCGTGCCCTGGCAGCTGCACTCCTCCGACCGGCTCAAGGGCCGTCCCGAGCCCTTCGCCGCCGGTGCGGTGCGCCGGCCCCGCCGCAAGGCGGCGCGACACGACGACGGCACGGCATAACCTTGCGGGTGGCTCTGCGACGCAGGGGAGGCTCGAGAAGGACAGGACGGGACATGGGGACGACGGCGATCGAACTGACGGTGGGACCGGTGGCGCACGGCGGCTGGTGCGTGGCCCGCCACGAGGGCCGGGTGGTCTTCGTACGGCACGCCCTGCCGGGGGAGCGCGTGCTCGCCGAGGTCACCGAGGAGACCGCCCGGTTCCTGCGGGCCGACGCCGTGGAGATCCTCGACGCCTCTCCCGACCGGGTGGTCCCGCCCTGCCCCTTCGCCGGTCCCGGCCGCTGCGGCGGCTGCGACTGGCAGCACGCCTCCCTGGAGGCGCAGCGCCGGCTGAAGACCGACGTGGTGGCCGAGCAGCTGCGCCGACTGGCCGGGATCGAGTGGAAGGGCCAGGTCGAGGAGGTTCCGGGCGCCCCCGACGGCCTGGGCTGGCGCACCCGCGTGCAGTTCGCCGTGGACCGCGACGGCGCGCTCGGCCTGCGCCGCCACCGCTCCCACGACATCCAGCACGTGGACGCCTGCCTGATCGCCCACCCCGAGGTGGAGAACGTCGGCGCCGAGGTCATGAACTGGCGGGGAGCCTCCTCGGTCGAGGTCATCGCCTCCTCCACGGGGGACCAGGCCGTCGTGGTGGCGCCCAAGCCGCGCCGTACGGTGGCCGTGCCCGACCTCGACGAGAGCGTGGCCGTCTTCGTCGACGAGGGCAAGGGCCGCTCCCGGTCGGTCCACGGGCCGGGCCATCTGACCGAGAAGGTCGGCGACCGCGAGTTCCGCATCACCGGCAGCGGCTTCTGGCAGGTCCACCCGAGCGCCGCCGCCACCCTGAACGCGGTCGTCATGGAGTTCGCCGACCCGAAGCCGGGGGAGTGGGCCCTCGACCTCTACTGCGGCGTCGGCCTGTTCGCCGCCGGCCTGGCGGAGGCGGTCGGCCCCGACGGGGCGGTGTTCGGCGTCGAGTCCGAGACCGTCGCCGTCCGCGACGCCGAGCGCAATCTGCGCGACCTGCCGCAGGCGCGCTTCGCCCGGGGGTACGTGGAGAGCGCCCTGGACCGCCACCGCATCGAGAAGGCCGACCTGGTCGTGGTCGACCCGCCCCGGGCGGGCCTGGGCCTCCAGGTCGTCGACCGCGTCGCCGGCCTGGAGGCCTCCCGGATCGTCTACGTCTCCTGCGACCCCGCCACGCTCGCCCGCGACCTCGCCTGGTTCGCCGAGCGCGGCTACCGCCTGGCCGGGCTGCGCGCCTTCGACGCCTTCCCGATGACCCACCACGTGGAGTCCGTGGCACTGCTGGTCCCCGACGCGGTCTGAGCGTTCCCCGCGGAGAGTCCCCGGCTTCCCGGCGGCCTCTTCCGCCGAGGTCCCGGGCCTCTCCGGGAGTCCTAGAGGGGAGGGGCGGCCAGCAGCCGGGCGACCTCGGGGGCGGGCACGGCGCCCCGGGTGGAGATCCAGGCCAGGCCGTGGCGGGCGGCGAAGCCGGCGAGCTTGCGGGCGTCGGCGGGCGACAGGTCCGACGGGCCCGCCAGGACGGGCGTGAGGGCGATGCGCCTCCAGGCCGAGCGCTCGCCCAGGCCCGGGCGATCTGCGGCTGGGCGGCCCGCACCGCGGCGGCGACGGGACGCAGGCGGTTGCGTCCCGGGACCGCGGGGCGCAGCGGCACCATGAGGTTGACCGCGGTGATCCGGGCGCCGTCTCACGGGTGGTGCGGAGCATCAGCTGATCCTGCGGGGACAGGCCCTTGCCGGTCAGCGGGAGGGTGAAGCTCACCGCGAGCGGGCGGCCCCGGCCCGTCGTCTCGCGCTGGAGCGCCGAGATCGCCGCGGCGCGGCGCCGTACGGCCTCGTGGTCGGCGGAGTCGCGGATCTCGAAGTCGATGTGGGCGACGTCGAAGGCCCCCACCACCTGGCGGTAGGCGGCGGTCAGGCGGTCGGGCGCGAGGCAGGCCGAGGCGAGCTCCCGTCCGGCGGAGCCGCCGAAGGCCAGGCCGGCGTCGCCCCCGGCCGTCCGCAGGGGGCCCAGCCGGTTGGCGACGGGGTTGACCCCCTGGTCCTGGTGCCCGCCCCACCGGGGGGTGCAGCCGTCCTGCCCGGCGGTGAGGTGGCCGAGGGTGAACCAGCGCGCGCCGCTCTGCCGGGCGGCCCGGGGCAGATGGAAGAGGGGGTCGTGGACCGCGTCGACGAACGTCACGAAGCCGGACGGGCCTGCCGCGGGGGAGGGGGCGGCCGGTGCGTCCGTCCGGCCGGAGGCGGTACGGGCGGCGGGCAGCGGGGCCGCGGCCTTGGCCCGCGCGGGGCGGCCCCACTCGCCCGTCTC
>NZ_CDRNDK010000277.1:0-8709 GCF_977012225.1 Planomonospora algeriensis
CCCTCGGCCTCGGCCTCTCCGACTCGGCCTCCCCCTCGTCCCGGGCCCCTGCCGCGGTCTCGGGCAGCAGGTGCCCGACGACGAGCCGGGCGAGCGGTCCCAGGTCGCGCCGCGGCCGTCCCGATCCGGCCTGCCGGACGGCGGTGCGGGCCGCGGCCCGGCCGAGCCAGAACGCCGAACCCTCATCGCCCAGCAGCCAGCCGTGCCCGTCCGCCACCGCCACCGGCTCGTGGCCGGTGATCCTCGCCGCGACGGCCCCGGTGCCGGAGATCAGGACGGTGCCGGACGGCGCGGCCGTACCCGCCGCGAAGGCGACCACCGCGTCGCCCACCACCCGGGGCGGGACCACCGGTCCGCAGTCGAGCACGGTCCGCTCGAAGACCGCCCGCACGGCCGGGTCGCGGAGCGTCGCCGCACCGGCCAGGCCGACGGTCACCGCTCTGACCTCGGCCGGGTCCAGCGAGGCCAGGGCCCCGCGCACGGCCAGTCCGAGGTTGGCGAACGCCCGCGCGGCGCCGAGCGCCGCCGGATTGCCGCCGCCCGCCCGGCCGCGGCCCACCACGTCCCCCTGCGACGTGACGGTCACGGCGCGGGACGACGTCCCGCCGGCGTCCACGCCCAGCATCAGATCCATGTGAAAATTATTACCTCCGAGGCTTGACCATGCCAGTCTCTGAGCATAATTTTCACCGCAAGGACGAAGGGATGACGGTGGAACTGCTGCATCTGATCAGGACCGAGCAGGACGAGATGCCCGAGGCGCTGCGGAAGGTGGCCGAGGTGATCCTCGCCGCCCCGGCCGCCGCCGCCCGGTTGACCATCGTCGACCTGGCCGAGCGGAGCGCCACCTCGACCGCCACGATCACCCGCTTCTGCCGGGCGCTCGGCTTCGGCGGCTACGCCGAGCTGCGCGTCGCTCTCGCCACGGAGACCGGCCGGGTCGCGCAGCAGCGCTGGGAGACCGACATCGGGCAGGAGATCCTGCCCGACGACGGGCTCGAGCGGGTGCTGGGCGTGGTCTCCGGCAACGACATCCGGCTGATCCAGGAGACCGCCGCGCAGCTCGACCTGGCCTCCGTGGAGAAGATCGCGAGCGCGATCGCCCAGGCCGGCCGGGTGCTGCTGTTCGGGGTCTCCAGCAGCGCGGCGGTGGCCAGCGAGATGGAATACCGCCTGCAGCGCATCCGCGTCCCCACCTGGAGCAGGTCCGACGCGCACAGCGCGCTCACCGACGCCGCGCTGCTCGGCCAGGGCGACGTGGCGATCGGCATCTCGCACAGCGGCAGGACCCGTGAGGTCATCGAGGTGCTCGCCGAGGCCGGCAGCCACGGCGCCGTCACCGTGGCGGTCACCTCCCATCCGAGGTCGCCGCTGGCGGAGGTGGCCGAGCTGGTCGTCACCACGGCCAGCAGGGGGACGACGTTCCGCTCCGACGGCTTCGCCGCCATCCACTCCCAGCTGCTCGTCCTCGACGTGGTCTACGTCTCGGTCGCGCAGCGCACCTACGAGCGCACCCGGGACGCGTTCGACCTGACCGCCCGCGCGGTGACCGGGCACCGGCTCCCCAGAGGAGAGAAATGAGTGCAGAGACCGGCACGGCCTCAGGGACGATCGCCCTTCCCGATCCGGACGCCTACGTCCGGCACGTCGCCCGGCTCGTCCGGGAGATCCCCGTCGAGCAGGCGGGCCCCATCGCGGCGGCGGCCGACCTGGTCGTCAGGGCGCTGAACCGGGGCGGCGTCGTCCAGGCGTTCGGCTCGGGGCACTCCGAGGCGGTCGCCATGGAGGTCGCCGGCCGCGCGGGAGGGCTGGTGCCGACCAACCGGCTCGCGCTGCGCGACATCGTCCTGTACGGCGGGGCCGACCGCACCGAACTCGAACGATACGACCTCGAACGCGACCCGGCGGTCGCGCACCGGATCCTCGACGCCGCCCCGGTCGAGGCCGGCGACCTGTTCGTGATCATCTCCAGCTCGGGCGTCAACGGCGTCGTCGTCGAGCTGGCCTCCCTGGTGAAGGAGCGCGGCCACGACCTGGTCGCCCTCACCTCGCTCGCGCACAGCTCCGCCGTACCGGCCAAGCACCCCTCCGGCCGCAAGCTCTGCGACCTCGCCGACGTGGTGCTCGACAACCGCGCTCCGTACGGCGACGCGGTTCTGCCCCTGCCCGGCGGGGGCGCCGTCGCCGCCGTGTCCACGATCACCTCGGTGCTGCTCGCCCAGCTCGTCGTCACCCGGGCGGTGGCGGAGCTGCTCGCCGCGGGCGAGGCTCCGCCGGTCTACCTGTCGGCGAACGTCCCGGAGGGAGACGCGCACAACCTCGCCCTGGAGGCCCGCTACGCCGGCCGCATTCGCAGGGGCGGCTGATCCGGCCCCGAACCCCGACCTCGACTTCGAACCCGAACCCCGCACCGCACCGGGTCCCGGGGATGAAACCCTCCCGGCGCGGCGGTGCCCGGTCCGCAGGGGGCCGGACGGGGACACCCTCCGCACAGCGCATCCGCACTACAACATCCGCACCGCAGCACATCCGCACCGTCCACGACGGAGGCCGTCTTCGTCATGCCAGGAAACACCTCGGGGGCCGTTCACAAGGAGATCCCGCCATGCGCCGAACCCCCTGGAAAACCGTCCTCGCCCTAGCCGTCCCCCTCCTCCTGGCCGCGGTCGCGCTCGCCCCGGCGGCCACCGCCGCCCAGTCGCTGCGCCTGCAGTACAGGACCAGCTCCACCACGGCCGTCACCGCCCAGGCCGAGCCGTGGTTCAAGCTGGTCAACGACGGCACCGCTCCCGTCGCGCTCGCCCAGGTGAAGATCCGCTACTACTTCCGGGGCGAGACCGGCTACCGCTTCGCCTGCTCGTGGGCGAGGGTCGGCTGCTCCACCGTGACCGGCCGGTTCGTCCCGCTGGCGGACCCGGTGCCGGCCGCCGACCGCTACCTGGAGGTCGGCTTCGCCTCCGGGACGCTGGCGCCCGGGGCGGACACCGGCGACCTGCAGCTCCGCTTCCACCGCACCGACTGGCAGAACTTCACGCAGTCCGACGACCATTCCTTCGGCGCGGACCGCACGGCCTACGGCGACTGGGACAAGGTGACCGTCCATCTCGACGGGCGGCTCGTCTGGGGCACGCCTGCGGGCGGGGACGCCGAGCCCACGCCGACGCCGACGGTCACCCCGACCGGTGAGCCGGGCGGTCAGGGCGTCCTGTTCGACGACTTCTCCTACACCGGATCGTCCGACCCCCGCCTGGCCCAGCGCGGCTGGACCGTGCGCTCCAGCGCGGGCGGCCCCGGCGTGCCCGGCGCCACCTGGTCCCCCGCCGCGGTGACCTTCCCATCGGCGGGTGGCGGTCAGGTCCTGCAGCTCGACTCCTCCACCGACGGCACCGGCGCGGGCACCGTCCACACCGAGCTGTCCACGGCCGCCCGCAAGTTCCACGAGGGCACCTACGCCGCCCGGGTGAGGTTCAGCGACGCCCCGGTCTCCGGCCCCGACGGCGAGCACGTGGTGCAGACGTTCTTCACCATCACCCCGCTGCGGCAGAACATGGACCCCGACTACGGCGAGCTGGACTTCGAGTACCTCCCCAACGGCGGCTGGGGCGAGCCCGGCAACATCCTCTACGCCACCAGCTGGGAGACCTACCAGGCCGACCCATGGCAGGCGGTCAACGTCCACACCGAGGAGCGGGCGAGCTTCGCCGGCTGGCACGACCTGGTCGTGCAGGTCTCCGGCGGCCGCATCCGCTACTACGTCGACGGGCGCCTGTTCGCCGACCACGGCGGCGAGTACTACCCCGAGACGCCCATGTGGATCATGTTCAACCAGTGGTTCATCGACCTGCAGGGCGGTTCCGCCCGGCGCACCTACCGCCAGCAGGTCGACTGGGTCTACCACAGCAGGAACGAGGTCGTCCCGCCCGCCGAGGTGCTGAGCAGGGTCGGCGCCCTCCGCGCCGCCTCCACCGCGTTCACCGACACCGTCCCGAGCCCTTGAGGACCCGGTGCGGCTCCCGCCCGGGAGCCGCACCGGCCCGGGCCGCACCCCGTGCCTGCCCGGCCCGTATCCCGGCCGCACCCCGCACCCACCCGGCCCACGGGCAGTGCCCCCGAAGAAAGCAGAGACGCGATGAAGCATCGACTCCTGGCCGCCGCGGCCGCGCTGGCCCTGACCGCCACCGCCGCCGCCTGCGGCTCCGGTCCCGGCGGCGGGTCCGCCGCCCCCGCAGACTCCGGGCCCGTCAGGCTCACCGTCTGGATCATGGACGGGAGCGTCACCGACGAGCTCGTCAAGCGTTTCGAGACCGACTACGAGAGCGCCCATCCCGGCGTGGAGCTCGACGTCCAGATCCAGGCCTGGGACGGCATCGGCGAGCGGGTCACCGCCGCCCTGGCCAGTACGGACGCCCCCGACGTGATCGAGGTCGGCAACACCCAGGTCGCCCAGTACGCCGCCAGCGGCGGGGTCGCCGACCTCAGCGGCAAGGTCGCCGACCTCGGCGGCGCCGACTGGATCCCCGGCCTGGCCCAGCCGGGCAACATCGACGGCCGGCAGTACGGCGTGCCCTGGTACGCCGCCAACCGGGTCGTCGTCTACAACAAGGACCTGTTCGCGAAGGCCGGGATCGAGGCGCCGCCCAGGACCCGCGACGAGTGGCTGGAGATCACCGCCAGGCTCGACCGGGGCGGGAACCAGGGCATCTACCTCACCGGGCAGACGTGGTACGCGCTCGCCGGGTTCATCTGGGACGAGGGCGGCGACCTCGCCGTCAAGGAGGGCGGCAGGTGGAAGGGCGCCCTCGACACCCCGCAGGCCCTGGCCGGCATGGACTTCTACCGCCGGCTCCAGGCCCTCGGCAAGGGACCCAAGGACGCCGACGAGGCCAATCCCCCGCAGCACGAGGTGTTCGCGCAGGGCAGGGTCGCCCAGATGATCAGTGTGCCGGGCGGCGCGGCCCGGGTGCTGGAGGTCGCACCGGAGATGAAGGGGAAGATGGGCTTCTTCCCGATCCCCGGCAAGACGGCCGGCAAGCCCGGCGCGGTGTTCACCGGCGGCTCCGACCTGATCATCCCGGCGGCGTCGCGGCACCCGGACGCCGCCTACGAAGTGGTCAAGGCCCTGGCCGGGGAGGACTTCCAGACCGAGCTGGCCAAGGCGATGAACTTCGTGCCGAACAGAGCCTCGCTGGCACACGTGCTCGACGCCGACGAGGGCACCGCCGCCATGGCCCGGGGCGCCGCGAACGGCAGGGCCACGCCCAACACGCCGAACTGGGCGGCGGTCGAGGCCACCTCGGTGATCAAGCAGTACATGACCGCCGTGCTGACCGGCAAGGATCCGGCGGCCGAGGCGCGCAAGGCCTCCGAGGCCATCACCACGACCCTCAACAGCGGATCCTGAGGGACCCGCGTGCGGACCAGGAACCTCTGGCCCTATCTGCTCATCGCCCCCACCGTGGCCGGGGGCGTGTTCCTGCTGCTCTACCCGCTGCTGCGCGCCGCGCTGATCTCCGTACAGCACTTCCGGATGGGCGAGCTCGTCCGGGGCGGCGCGCGGCTCGCCGGCCTGGACAACTACCGCGAGCTGCTGGCCGCCGAGGAGTTCTGGACGGTCACGCTGCGCACCTTCGTCTGGACCGCGGTCAACGTGGTGCTCATCGTGGGCCTGTCGACCGCCGTCGCGCTCATGCTGGCGCGGCTCGGCCGCCGTATGCGCGTCGCCCTGATGAGCGTGCTCGCCCTGGTCTGGGCCACCCCGGTCATCGCGGCCACGACGATCTTCCAGTGGCTGTTCCAGTCGGAGCTGGGGATCGTCAACCGGCTGCTGGTGGCACTGGGCTTCGACTCGTTCCAGGGCCACTCGTGGTTCGCCGACGGCGGGGCGATGTTCGGCGTGCTGGTGGCGCTGGTGGTCTGGCAGTCGGTGCCGTTCGCCGCGCTCACCCTCTACGCGGGCCTGACCACGATCCCCACCGAGCTGTACGAGTCGGCCCGGATCGACGGCGGCACCGGCCCGCAGATCTTCACCCGGGTGACCTTCCCGATCCTGCGGCCGATGTTCGCGCTCATCACCTCGCTGGAGGTGATCTGGGTCTTCAAGTGCTTCCCGCAGATCTGGGTGCTCGGCCAGGGCGGGCCCGACAGCGCGACCACCACGCTGCCGGTCTACGCCTTCAAGGTCGCCCGGGTCCTGCACCGCTACGACCTGGGCTCGGCCGTCGCCATGCTCACCGTCGCCGTCCTGGCCGTCGCGCTGGCCGGCAACCTGCGGCGGATGCTCCGCCAGGAAGGAGCCGGCTCGTGAGGACGCTCCCGGCAGGAAGGAACCGGCCCGCGGGAACACGTCCGGCCGAGGGGAGGGCGGGCGGCGGGGCGTCCACCGGGGCTCCCACCGGGGCGGCGCGGCGGAGGCGGCCGGTACGGCCCGGCAGGATCGCCCTCAACGCCTGCGCCGCGGCCGTGCTCGCCGTCATGGCCTTCCCGGTCTACTGGATGTTCGCCACCGCCTTCCGGCCGACGGCGGAGATCCAGGCCGGGACGCCGGGCCTGTGGCCCGCGCACCCGACCCTGGAGCACTTCGCCACCGCCGTGGCCGCCGACGGGTTCTGGACGTTCTGGCGCAACAGCCTGGCCGTCACCGCCGCCGCCGTGCTGCTGGCCCTGGCGGTGGCCCTGCTCTCGGCCGTGGCCGTGGCCCGGATGCGCTGGCGCGGCAGAGGGCCCTTCATCGTCATGGTCTTCGCCGCGCAGATGGCGCCGTGGGAGGCGTTGCTGGTGCCGATGTTCGTCATCGCCCGGGACACCGGGCTGCTCGACTCCCTGGCGATGCTCACCGGCGTCTACTTCATGATCACACTGCCGTTCACGATCGTGACGCTGCGCGGCTTCCTGGCCGCGGTCCCCGCAGAGCTGGAGGAGGCCGCGCTGGTCGACGGCTGCACCCGCCCGGCCGCCTTCCGCAAGGTGGTCTTCCCGCTGCTCGCGCCGGGGCTGATGGCCACCTCGCTGTTCGGGTTCGTCACGGCGTGGAACGAGTTCGCGTTCGTCAACGTGCTGATCATCAAGGACCAGGACAAGCGCACCCTTCCCGTCTGGCTCTCGTCCTTCCGCGACGTGTTCGGCACCGACTGGGGCGCCACCATGGCCGCCGCCACCCTGTTCGCGCTGCCGGTGCTGGTGGTCTTCCTGTTCCTGCAGCGCCGGGTGGGCGCGGGCCTGACCGCCGGCGCGGTGAAGGGCTGATCCCGCGGTGAAGGGCGATCCTGGGGCGAAGGGCTGGTTCCGCGGCGAAGGAGCGGCCCCGGGGTGAAGGAGCGGTCCTGGGGCCCGCCGCTACCTCCCGCCGGCCGGCGGGAGGACACCGGGCACCGTCCCCCTGGTGATGTCGGCCAGGGTGATCTCGGTGAGCAGCCGCTCCTCGTGGTCGCGCAGCACGCTCCACACGTCGGCCAGCGGCCCGGCCACCCCCGGGTACCCGCCGTGGTCACCGCCCTCCGGGACGCCCTCCACGATCGTGACGACGTCGGCCAGGGTGATCTCCTCGGCCGGCCGGGTCAGCCAGTAGCCGCCGTCGGAGCCGCGCCTGCTGTGCAGCAGCCCGCCCCTCCTGAGCTGGAGCAGGATGTTGTCCAGGAACCTGCGCGGGATGCTCTGGGCCTCGGCGATCCGCTCGGCGGGCACGGGGCCGGGCGGCGCGGCGGCCAGCTCGGCCACCGCGCGCAGGGCGTACCGGGTTCGGGCTGAGGTCCGCATGACGGCTCAGTCGGCGGCCTGGTGCAGGCCCCACCGGCGGCGCAGGGCGTTGTCGGCGGCCCCGAACAGCACGTCCACCACGATGCCGATCACCAGGATCACGATCATCGTCGCGAGCAGGCCCGGCGAGTCGGCCAGTTCCCGGGCGAAGTGCAGCTGCTCGCCGAGGGACGGCTGGTTGGCGATGATGACCAGCAGCTCACCGGCCATCAGGGAACGCCAGGCGAAGGCCCAGCCCTGCTTCAGCCCGGCCAGGAACGACGGCAGGGAGGCGGGCAGGATCACGTGCCGGTAGAGCCGGAGCCGCCGCAGGCCGAGCATGTGCCCGGCGCGCAGCAGGATCGGCGGGGTGTAGTCGACCCCGGCGATGAGCCCGTTGGCGATGGACGGCGCGGCGCCCAGCACGACGACGAACATGATGGCGCTCTCGGTCAGCCCGAACAGCAGGATCGCCAGCGGGAACCAGGCGATCGACGGCATGGTCTGCAGGCCGGTGATCAGCGAGCCCACGGCCTGGCGCAGCGGGCGGATGCGCGAGACGAGCGCACCGACCACGAGGCCGACCGCGATCGCCAGCGCGAACCCGGTGACCGCGCGCCGCATGGTGACGGTCACGGCCGTGTAGAACTCCGCCTCGCCGAGGCGCTCGGCGAGCACGCCGAGGGTCGTGACGGGGCCGGCGAAGACGTACTCGGGCCACCAGCCGGCCAGCACGACCAGCTGCCAGGCCGCCAGGACGAGCGCGACGGCGGACGCGATCGGCCAGATCCCGGACCAGACGCGGAAGGCGAGCCCCCTGCGCTGCCGGGTGGTCAGCTCCAGCGCGTCGAGACCGGCGAGCTGCCGGGCGTGGACGTCGCCGCGCCGGGTGTCGGCGTCAACGGCCATCTCGGGCCACCTCCCAGGGTGCTCCGCCGGCGGCGGGAAGGGTCGGTACGGCGGGGGGCGGCGGGGGCG
>NZ_CDRNDK010000278.1:0-8693 GCF_977012225.1 Planomonospora algeriensis
ATTCCGGCCGCCGGGGCGGCCTCGGCGGACGCCGGGGACCGCGCCGCGCGGGACGGCCTGAGCCGGTTCCGGGGACAGGAGATCGCCTGGCACCGCTGCCGGACGGGTCCGGACGACGCGGAGGGCGGGCTGCTGGACGAGGCGAAGGCCCAGTGCGCCGAGGTCACCGTGCCGCTGGACCACCGCCGCCCGGAGGGGCGGACGATCAAGGTCGCGATGTCCCGGTTGAAGGCCGCCGACCCGGCCCGTCGGAGAGGTGTGCTGTTCTACAACCCCGGCGGACCGGGCGTCCCCGCGATGTCCCTCGTCCTGCAGGTCAAGCAGGCGGCCCCCGAGGTCGCGGCCCGCTACGACCTGATCGGGATGGACCCCCGGTTCGTCGGGCGCAGCAGCCCCTTCGACTGCGGCTGGCCCGTCTCCGCCGTCGGCTCCGCCGGGCCGGACCGGCAGGGCTTCGAGCGGACCGCGGCCCTGGCGAAGAACCTGGCGTCCCGCTGCGCCGTCCACCGGGACCTGCTGCCCCACGCCTCCACCCGCAACACCGCCAGGGACATGGACGTGATCCGCGCCGCGCTCGGCGAGCCGAAGCTGTCCTACCTCGGCTCGTCGTACGGCACCCAGCTCGGCATGGTCTACCTGCAGCTGTTCCCCCGCCGAGCCGACCGGGTCGTCCTCGACAGCGCGATGAACCCCGACCTGTTCGGCCCCGACCTGACCCGCACCCAGGGCCCGGCCCTGACCGCGGTCATGGAGGACTGGGCGGCCTGGACCGCCCGCCACCACGACCGCTACCGCCTGGGCTCCACCGCGGCCGGCGTCATGGCCACCGTGCGCGGGATCGGCCGGGCCGCCGCCCGCACCCCGCTGAAGGTCGGCCGCCACCGGGTCGACTCCCGCCTGCTGCCCATGATCCTGTTCAACGTCACCGCCGGGGACACCCCGGAGGCGTACGGCTCCTTCGCGGCCGACATCCGGGTCCTCGACGCGGCCGCCCGCGGGGCGCGGGCGACCCCGACCCCCGTCCTGGAGCAGGTCCTGACCGGCCTGTCCTCCCCGGACACGGGCGGGACCGCGAGCGTGCAGACCGCGATCCTCTGCGCGGACCGGGCCGCGTCGCGCGACCCCGAGACCTATTACCGCGACATCCGGGCGCACCGCGCCGCCGAGCCGCTGTTCGGCGCGCTGACCCGCAATCTCACCCCCTGCTCGTTCTGGCCGGCGCCCCCGCCGAGCCTCCCACCCGGGTCCGCAACGACGTCCCGGTCCTGATGGTGGGCGCCACCGGCGACCCGGGCGCCGTCTACGCGGGCCAGCGGGCCGCGCACCGGGCCCTGACCGGCTCCCGCCTGGTGACCCTGCGCGGCGCCTTCCGCCACACCGTGTACGGAGGACTCTTCGCCCCCAGGAACGCCTGCGTCGACGCCGCCGTCGACCGCTACCTGGTCCGGGGCGTCCTGCCGGCCCGGGACACCGTCTGCCCCGAGCCCCCGGCCGGCTGACCTCCCGGCGGTCGTCCTCCCGGCGGTGGTCCTCCCGGTGGCGGTTCTCCTGGTGGTCGTCCTCCCGGCCCGGTGCGGCCGGATGTCCGCGTGACCGCTGGCACCGCGTCGGAGGGCGGGCCGTTACGACCGGTTCCGCGGGGGCACGGTCCCTCGTGCGACACCGGTGAAGGCACCCCACTGGAAGGACGGGAAACGTCATGGACACTCCGACCTGGCCGCTGGCCGTCGTGACCGGCGCCTCCAGCGGCATCGGCTACGAGCTCGCCCGGCAGTTCGCCCAGCACGGCTTCGACCTCGTCGTCGCCGCCGAGGACGATGGGCTCATCCCGGCCGCCCGCTCACTGGAGGAGCTGGGGGCGGCGGTCTCCAGCGTGCGCGTCGACCTCGCCCACCACGACGGGGTCGAGGAGCTCCACACCCGGATCACCGCGCCCGGCCGCCCGGTGGACGCGGTGGCGATCAACGCCGGCGTCGGAGTCGGCGGAGACTTCGCCCGGGAGACCGACCTGGACGCGGAGCTGAAGCTCATCAAGCTGAACGTCATCTCCTCGGTGCACCTGGCCAAGCGGGTGCTGCCGGACATGGTCCGGCGCGGCCGGGGACGGGTGCTGTTCACCTCCTCCATCGCCGGCACGATGCCGGGGCCGTTCCACGCGGTGTACGCCGCCTCCAAGGCCTTCCTGTACTCCTTCTCCGAGGCGGTCCGGGAGGAGCTCAAGGACACCGGTGTCACCGTCACGGCCCTGCTGCCCGGCCCCACCGACACCGACTTCTTCCGCCGCGCCGGAATGGAGGACACCAAGGTGGCCACCGGTGAGAAGGACGACCCGGCCGAGGTGGCGCGCCAGGGCTTCGAGGCGCTGATGTCGGGCGACGACCACGTGGTGGCGGGATCGAAGAAGAACGTGCTGCAGAGTGTCGCGGGCAAGCTCGCGCCCGAGGCGGTCCAGGCGAAGCTGGCCCGCCCGATGGCCGAGCCGGGCGGGGGGCGGGACGGGGAACCCGAGGGGGAGTAGGCGGCCGCCCGAGCCCATCGCACGCCGTCCGCTGCCGGGCACCGGGGGCGTCCCTGCCCGGTAGGCCCCGGCCGCGGACGATACGGCGAGTCCGGAGAGCCGCGGGACTACTCGACGATGCCGGCCCGGAACGCGGCGATGGCCAGCTGCACGCGGTTGGTGGCGGAGAGCTTGTCGAACAGGCGGGTGACGTGGCTCTTCACCGTCGCCTCGCTCATGTGCAGGCGGGCGGCGATGTCGGCGTTGGCGTAACCGAGGCCGACCTCGACCAGCACCTGCCGCTCCCGTTCGGTCAGGCCCCGGAGCCGGTCGAGCGCGTCCCGGCGGCGGCGCGTGCGGTCCTCGGCGGTGAGGCGGTCGATGAGCTGCCGGGTGACCCCGGGGGAGAGCATCGAGTCGCCCGCCGCGGCGAGCCGTACGGCGCGCAGGAGGTCGTGCGGCGGGGTGTCCTTGAGCAGGAAGCCCGTCGCCCCCGCCTCCAGGGCCCGGAAGACGGTGTCGTCGGCGTCGAAGGTGGTCAGCACGATCACCGCCGGCGGGCGCGGGCGGGCGCGGATCGCCGCGGTCGCGGCCAGCCCGTCGAGGCCGGGCATGCGGACGTCCATGAGGACCACGTCCGGCCGGTCGCGGGCGACCGCGTCGACCGCGGCCCGCCCGTCGGCGGCGTCGCCGACCACGGTCATGTCGTCGGCCGTTTCGAGGATCATGCGCAGGCCGACCCGGACGAGGGCCTCGTCGTCCACGAGCAGAACGGAGATCACGACGCATACCTTTCCGTCGTGCCGGTCGCGTCCGTCGTGTCTGCGGGCTCGCCGGAGGCGCGCCCCTTCGCCGTCCCATCGGCCGGGACCCCTTCATGGACGCCGTGGTCGAGCCGGGGCAGTACGGCGCGCAGCCGCCAGCCGCCGCCCTCCTCCCGTCCGCGCGGGCCGCCGTGCAGGGTCCCGCCCACCAGGCGCACCCGTTCGGCCAGCCCGATCAGCCCGGCACCCGACCCGGGCAGGTCGGCCGGTGCGCCGATCGCGGGCGGATTGTCCACGGTGACGGTCACGGTGCCGTCGTCGCCGCGGTCCACCGAGACGGCGGCCGGCGCGTCCGGCGCGTGCTTGTGGGCATTGGTCAGTCCTTCCTGGGCGACGCGGTAGACGACCCGGGCCGTGACCGGCGGCAGCGGCCCCGCCCGGTCGTGCAGCTCGACCCGCTGCCCGGCCCGCTCCGAGGCCCGGACCAGCGATGACAGGTCGGCGAACGGCTCACCGCCGCCCCCGCCGGAGGTTCCGGCGTCCGACGGGTGCCGTGCACCGGGCGGGGCCGGCGAGCGCGGGGTGGACGGGGCGTCCGGCGGTGCCGACTCGGCCCGGAGCACGCCGAGCACGTAGCGCAGTTCCTGCAGCGCCTCGCGGGCGGTGACGCGGATGAGCGCCGCCCCCTCCTCGATCCGGGGGGAGCCTCCGCTCGCGGAGAGTTCCAGCGCGCCCGCGTGCAGGGCGATGAGCGACACCTTGTGGGCCAGCACGTCGTGCATCTCCCGCGCGATCCGGGTGCGTTCGGCGGAGCGGGCCCGCTCGTCGCGGAGCCGCCGCTCGGCCTCGGCGCTCTCGGCCCGTTCGCGCCAGGACGCGGCCAGTGCCCGCCGGGCGGCGGTGTACAGGCCCAGAGCCGTCACCAGCGCGGCCGCGACGGCCGACGAGACCGCGCTGTCCACCGTCAACCGGCCCTCGTCGATCCACGACCATCCGGCGAAGCCCGCCCAGCCGACGACTGCGAGCACTCCCACCTGCCGGCCGGGGGCGTACGAGGCTCCGGAGTACAGGCCGACGAGCAGGGGCGCCGGGTTGCCCGACAACGCGTACGCCGCTGCTCCGGCCAGGGTCGCCACCTGCGGCCACCGCCTGCGCCACCACTGCGCCAGGCTGCCCGGCACGCCCGCCCCCACGATCACCGGCCACGGCAGCGCCGACCAGTGCGCCTTCGCCGCGAGGCCGGTGAGGGCCAGGCACGCCAGCACCGCGGCCGCGTCCACGACCCGCCACTCGGCGAACCGGTCCCACCACCGAGCCGTCAGTCCCATGGCGTGAAGCCTAGGCGGCGGATCACGGGTCTTTCATCCGTCCGCCGTCGCCGCGACCGGCCGTCCCGCTCCGACTTTCGTCGCCGGGCCCGGTCCCCCGGCTCCGACTTTCGTCGGAGGAGGGTCCCGCTCGCGGGGCGATGCGGACGGCGTCCCCGTGACGCGACGCTGTACGGCATCCCCGGCCGGATCTCCCGGCCGGCATCTCCACCGGATCACCGTCCGGTGTCTCCGGTCGGACCACCGTCCGGCGTCCCCGGCTGGATCCCCCGGCCGGCATCCCCGCCGGATCACCGTCCGGAGTCCCTGCCCAGTGTCCCTGCCCGGTGTCCCCGATCGGGCCGCCACCACGAGGAGTCCCCATGCGCATCCTGCCGTCCCGCCCGACCCGCAGAGCAGCGGCAGGCCTGCTCGCGAGCTGCGTCGCCGTACCGTTTCTCGGCCTGGCCTCGGGTCCGGCCCGGCCGGCCTCCGCCGACACCGCCCCTCCCGGCCGCGGCGTTCCTTCCGCCGCTTCCCCCGCCACCACTGCTTCCCCCGCCACCGCCGACGCCGCCACCACGACGGCCGCTTCCGGCGCCTGTACGGCCCCTGACCGGGCGGCGCTGGCGGACTTCTTCGACCGGGCGGTGCCGGATCGTCTCACCCGTGACCGGGTGCCCGGCGCGGTGGTGTCGGTGGTGGCCGGTGACAGGACCGTGTTCACCGGGGGGTACGGCCTGGCCGACATGCGGCGGGGCGTCGCGTTCGACCCCGCCCGCTCCCTGGTCCGGATCGGCTCGATCACCAAGCTGTTCACCTGGACGGCCGTGATGCAGCAGGTCGAGGCCGGCCGCCTGGACCTGGACGCCGACGTGAACCGGTATCTGAAGGCGTTCAAGGTGCCGTCCACCTACCCGGAGCCGGTGACCCTGCGAACCTTGATGGACCACACCGCGGGCTTCGAGGAACGCGCGGTCGGCATCGGGGCGCGCACCGCCGCCGACGTGCCGCCGCTCGGCGAGCAGCTCGCGGAGCACCTGCCGGCCCGGATCCGGCCGCCGGGCGAGATCTCCGCCTACTCCAACCACGGCGCCGCGCTCGCCGGTCACCTGGTCGGCGAGGTCACCGGAGAGCGCTACGACGCCTACGTGCGGCGCCACCTGCTGGCGCCGCTCGGCATGACGCGCAGCACCGCGGCCGAGCCGGTGCCCGGCCACCTCGCGGCCGACCTCGCCCGCGGCTACGACTCCGACACCGACCCCCTGGAGGCCGTCCCCTTCACCTTCGACCGGCTGCCCCCCGACGGGTCGATCAGCGCCACGGCCGGCGACATGGCCAACTTCATGATCGCCCAGTTGAACGGCGGGCGCTTCCGCGGCACGGCCGTCCTCGGCCCGGAGACCGCGGAGCGGATGCACCGGCGCTCCTTCGCCGCGGACCCCCGCCTGGGCGGTTACGCGCACGGGTTCATGGACCGGACCATCAACGGCCACCGGGTGCTGATGCACGACGGCAGCTGGGAGGGCTTCCAGAGCGCGCTGGTCCTGGTACCGGGATGTGACCTCGGGCTGTTCCTGTCGGCCAACGGCACCGGCGGCACCGAGACGCTGGCCGAGCTGACCCTGACGTTCCTCGACCGGTTCGCCCCGCCCCGGGAGGCCTCCGAGCCCGCCGCCGCGCCCGAGGCGGCACCGGCGCCCCCGCTGTCCAGGACCGCCCCGCAGGCGGGCTTCTACACGCCGACCCGGCACAACGAGTCGACGATCGAGAAGATCCTGGTCCTGCTCGGTCCCTCCCGGTTGACCGTGGACGGCGACGGCACCGTCCGCTTCAAGGGCGCCGAGTGGACGCCCCGGGGTGACGGCCTGTACGTCCGGGCGGACGGCAGGGACCGCCTGGTGTTCCTCGAAGGCCGGGACAGGCGGCGCTACGCGGCCACCGACGGCCCCGCCTACCAGCTGATGACCGCCGCGCAGGGCCCGATCCTCAACCTGGTGGTCCTGCTCGCCTTCACGGTCGCGGCGGTCAGCGCGCTCGCCGTGCCCGTGGCGGCGCTGTGGCGGCGGGTGCGCCGCCGGCCCACCGCCGCCACGGCCGCCTGGCGGACGGCACGCGCGCTGGCCGCCGGTGCGGCCGGGGCGGGTCTCGCGTTCCTGGTGCTGCTGGCGGTCCAGCTCTTCGGTGACACGGGGGACTTCCTGTACGGCGCGACGACCGGCATGCAGGTGCTGCTCGCCGTACCCCTCGCCGTGCTCGCCATGACGGCCGCGGCCGGGGTGTGCACCGTGAAGGGGTGGCGGGGGGCGGGCGTGGCCGCGCGTGTCCACCAGGTGGTCCTGTTCGCGGGGCTGGCGGCGCTGGTGTGGTTCCTCTGGCAGTGGAACCTGGTCGGCTGGTGGTTCTGAGCGCGGTGCGTCCTCGGACGGAGCACGGATGGTTCCGGGCATGGGGGTGCGTCAGGGGACGGGGTTCCGGTCCGCCGGTCCGCCGGTCCGCCGGGTGACGTACGGAGGACCGTCGGAGGAGATGGCTAACCTTCCGGGCATGCCGGATATCCCCATGGAGAAGCCTCAAGAAGCGGGTATGCCGCCGCTGGACCTGGCGTTCGTGGTGTCCGCGGATCCGGAACGGGTCCTGGCGGTGCTGGACGGGACGCCGGGTCCACGGGCGCGGTTCGTGGCGGCGGTGTACCGGGCCTCGGCGGAGACGCACCGCGGCATGAGCGCCGACCTGCGCCGGCAGGTGCTCGCGATGGACGCGGCCCGGTCCGGGGACCCGGCCCTGGCCGCCGGGTTCGCGGCCGTGGACCTCCCCGGCCGGCCCTCCCCGGCGTGGACGGTCGCCTGGGCGAGCGGTTCCCTGCTGGACCACCGGCTGCTGCACGTGCTGACCGGCCATGGCGGCCGGGTCCTGACGGTGGCCACGGCGGTGGCGGACGGGCGGCCCGTCGCGGTCACCGGCAGCTCGGACACGACGGTCCGGGTCTGGGATCTGGCCACCGCGGGCCAGATCCACCCCCCGCTGTACGGCGACACCGATCCGGTGTCGGCGATCACGGCGGAAGCGGTCGCCCTCTGCACCACGGTGGTGGAGGGGCGGCCGGTCGCCGTCGCCGCGAGCAGCGACGGGCGCGTGCCGGTCGTGGACCTGATCACGGGGACGCATCTGCGCGGGCACCTCCCCGGGCACAAGGACGGGGTGATCTCGGTGGCCGCGGCCGTGCTGGAAGGGCGGCCGGTCGCCGTGACCGCCGGCTGGGACGGGACCCTGCGCGTCTGGGACCTGCGCACCGGCCGGAAGGCCGGTGAATCCGGCATGGAGCACCCCGTCCGGATCGGCGCCCCGCAGGCCGTGGCCACCGCGACGGTGGACGGCGCGCCGGTCGTCCTCACCGCGGGCGGGGACGGGACGCTCCGGATCTGGTCGCTGGAATCCGCCGGTCCGCCCGTTACCGGATCGGTCCGGACCTCGTTCACGAAGGTCGGGCTGCGGCCGCTCGACCGGCTCGCCGGGCACGAGGGACCGGTGCTGGCGGTGGCCTCCCTGGTGGTCGGCGGGCGTCCGGTGGCGGTGACCGCGGGCGCGGACCGCACGGTGCGGGTGTGGGATCTGGAGGCGGGCCGGCAGGTGGGCGGGCCGCTGACCGGTCATACCGACCGGGTGTGGTCGGTGGCGACCGCGACCGTGGATGGCAGGCCGGTGGCGGTGACCGCGGGCGCGGATCACACGGTGCGGGTGTGGGACCTGGCCGGGGAGGACGGGGCCGGAGCCGGGCACGCCGGTCACACCGGTCAGATCCTGGCGATCGCCACCATGATCGTGGGCGGGCGGGCGGTGGCCGTCACCGGCGGGGCGGACCGTACGGTGCGGGTCTGGGACCTCGCCACCGGCCGTCCGAGCGGCCCGCCCGTCATCGGCTTCACGGAGGAGGTGGCGATACTGGCCGCGGCCGTGCTGGGCGGCCGGCCGGTGGCCGTCACCGTCGACGCGGACTCCGCCGTGAGCACGTGGGACCTCCTCGACGGGCGCCGGACGGGGCGTGCTCCGGCCGGGCACACGGGCCGGGTGCTGGCGGTGGCCACCGCGGTCGTGGGCGGGCGGGCGGTGGCCGTCACCGGCGGG
>NZ_CDRNDK010000279.1:0-8688 GCF_977012225.1 Planomonospora algeriensis
GGAGACGGCGTCCAGCCGGTGCCCGGCGAAGGCCCGGGCCGTCGCGGCGAGCACCCGCCCGGCGGGGGTGGCCTTGGAGAACGCGGCGTCGACCACCCACATCGGCGCTCTGGGCCGGTACACGCGGAGCTCGGTCAGGGCCCGCCAGCGGTGGGCGGGGGTGGGGGACAGGACCGGCGGGGTGTACCAGGCGGGCGTCTCGGCCACCACGACGACGACCCGGGCGGCCGAGGGCAGGAGCGACTGCAGGGCCGCGACGCGGCGCAGGTCGGTCGGGGTCTGGGCGAGGACCAGCACCTCCGCGGCCTTCTCCTCGGCGGAGGGCGCGTCGGCGAGGTCGCCGTCCAGGTCCGTCACCTGGAAGGACTCCAGCCCGGCGAGCGTCTCGAGACCGGCGTGGTAGATCCGGACGGGCCGTGCGCCGCCCCGTCCCACGGCGCTGTGGACGAGTTTGACCAGGGGGTCGGCCGAGGGACTCATCAGCCGGCGGTCTTGCCGTTCCGCATGGCCGTCGCGACGAGGCCGAAGAACGGCCGGTTCGGCCGCTCACCCTCCAGCCGCTCGACCCGGGCGCGCAGCCGTTCGGTCTCCGCGCGCAGGCGCTCCGTCTCGCTCTGGAGCCGCTGGGCCTCACGCCGCCACTTCACCGCGCCGGCCCGCCACTTCGCGGGGTCGCCGGTGACCGGTTCGGCGTCCCCGGCGGTCGTGACGCCGAACTCGTCCGCGCTGAGCCAGAGCGTGCCGAACAGCTCGCGCACCGCTTCGTCGGACGGCTGCCCGCCGGAGAACAGGGCGGCCCTGGCGAAGGCGGCCGTGCGCTCCAGCCGCATCGTCCGCACACCGTCGGGGAGCTCGTCCAGGACGACGTTGAGCAGGCCGTACCCCTCCTGCTGGGCCGCCTGCACCAGTTTCGCGAGGCTGTCGGGACCGAGGACCCGCCCGGCCGGGCAGGTCAGCCGGAACGGCGCGGGGGCGGAGGTGGCGGGGACCCGCTCGGCGAGGGAGACGCGCGGTTCGTGCGCGTAGAGATTGCGGACCAGCCTGAGGTCGAGTGCGGGGTCGTCGAGGGAGGGGTGCCGTCCCTCGCCGAGTTCGCGCCACGGCGCGAGCACGGTGACGGAGACGTCGGCGAGCGTGCCCGCCAGGGCCGCGTCGACGGTCGCGCGGACGTCCTCGTAGGAGGCTCCGCGCGCGTCCACGACGACGTCGACGTACGGCACCAGCCAGCTCCGGCGCGGATGGCCGCGCAGCCAGCGCAGGTCGGGGACCAGGTCGGGCAGCACGGACCAGTTGTGCCGGTGCACCTCCTTCTCCCTGAGCATGACCGTGGAGGGACCGAGGTGCCAGCTGCGCGCCTGCGGGTCGGGCACGAAGACGGCGCCGGCCTGGGCCAGCCGGTAGCCGAGCTCGGTGTCCTCTCCCATGTTGAGCGAGGTGTTCACCCCGCCCGCGGCCCGCAGCAGCGCGGAGGGGACGGAGGTGGTGGCGCCCGTGTGCAGGCGGTAGGCGTCGGTCCGGGCGTCCCGCAGCCACCGGGTCTCCTCCAGCACCCGGGCCCGGTGGGCGTGCGGGAAGGTCTCGCCGAACAACCGGGCGGCGGCGCGGCGCCGACGGCCGCGGAGATCTCCCGCGGGGAGGGCGCGACCCCTCGGGGGTGAACAGGACGTCCCCGAGCACGACCGCGTAGGAGAGGAGGTGGTGCCAGCGCATGTGCGCCTCGACGTGCTCCCGGTCGAGGACCATGTCGGCGTCGACCCAGTGCACGATCTCGCCCTCGGCGGCGCTCACCCCCGTCTGCCGCGCCCAGCCACGTCCCCACCGGTCCCCGGGCACCCGCACGATCCGGGTGTTCGCGGGGGCCAGGGCGGGCACCCGCAGCGCGGGGGAGCTGCCGTCGTCGGCGACGACGACGTCCATCAGGTGCGCGGGATAGCTCTGGGCGGCCAGCGCGGCGAGCGTGCGGTCCAGTTCCTCCTGGCAGTCGTAGGCGGGGACCACCACGCTGACCGTGAGCCGCGGACGCCAGTCGCCGGGAGCGGGGGGCCGCAGCGGAGAGTAGTCGTTGTGCCGGACGCGGGCTCCGGGCGACGGCGGCGCGTCGTGCTCCGGGGAGGGGTCGTGCTCCGGGAAGGAGGAGGAGGCCGTCATGTCCCGCTCTCGGAGGGGTTCCCGCTCCCGACGGGCCGGAGCGGGGACTCGGCGCCGGTCCCGGGGGACGCGGGCCGGAGCTCGGCGGCGAGCCGCCCGATCTCCTCCCGGAGGGACACCGTGTGGAGCCGGTCCTCGCCGAGGGAGGCCAGGATCGCCCGCAGGTCCTCCCCGTGCCGGAGGTCGCGTTCGCCGAGCAGTCCGGTGATCTCGTCGAGCCGGACGCCGAGCCGCTCGGTCGAGGCCGCGAGCCGGGAGAGCTCGGCCTCGCAGCGCTTCATCCGCGTGTCGGCGCGCAGCGCCTTGCCGTCGGCCCGGCGGACGCTCAGCAGGACGAGCGCCTGGACGCCGAGCAGGAGCAGGATCCCGGCGATGACGACGGCGTCCGCCGCGGGGAGGGCGTCGGAGGCCACCGCCAGCGCCAGCCCGGCCAGGACCAGGGAACCGGCGGCCGCGGCCGGGACCGCCAGTTGTCGGGGCGTGGGCATCCGCACGTACCTTTCCTGCCGTCGTCTTCACCCGGCGGAGAGAACACACCGGGATCATTTGCCGCCCTGATGAGGGTATATCAGTAAAAGTAACGTTTGTAATTCCGAAGCGCCCGCATGGCTCCCGTAATGCGCTGCGGCCCGTCCCGGGGCTGCGGCCCGTCCCGGGAGCCGTGCTCAGCGGTCGCCGGGACCCTGCTGCCGGTCCGGGGATCCCGCGACCGTGCGGAGGAACGGCATCCGCCGAAGGAGCCCGCGCCGCCAGCGGTGCCGGAGCCGGCGCGCCTCGGAGAGCTCCCGCCGCCACTGCACGGCGGAACCCCGCCACCGGGCCGCCTCCTCCTTCCAGCGGGCGACATCGCCCTTCCGCTCGGCGGCCTCGGCCTTCCAGCGGGCGGCGTCGTCCTTCGCCTTGGCCGCCGCCGCCTTCCAGCGGGCGGCGTCACCCTTCCGCTCGGCGGCCTCGGCCCTCCACCGGGCGGCGTTCTCCCCCCCGCTTGGCGGCCTCGGCCTCCCACCGGTCGGCTTCCGCGCGCCACTTCGCGGCCTCGCTCCGCAGCCGGGCGGCCTCCGCCTCCACCCGGACCGTGCTCGGCGCGGGGGCCTCGCCGGCGGGGAGGAAACCCCAGGCCCCGCCGTCCGTCCAGCGCACGCCGAACGTCAGGCGGACGACGTCGTCGAGATCCTCCCCCTCGGCGGCGAGCAGCCGGGCGCGCGTCACCGCGGCGGTCCGCTCCAGCCGGGCCACCACCCGGCCCTCGGCCTGCCCCTCCGCCGGGTCTCCGGATCGGTCCTCGGCCTGCCCCTCCGCCGGATCTCCGTGCAGGTCCTCCGGTCGCTCCCGGGGGTCGTCCAGGACGACGCAGACCACGCCGGCGCAGTCGGTGTCCGCGTCGGCGGTCAGGCGCCGCAGGCTGTCCGCGCCCGGCACCCAGCCGGCGGGCAGGCGGAGACGGAACATCGCGGGCGCGGAGTCCTCCTCCGCCTCCTCCACGAAGACGACCCTGCCGTCGTGCTCGTAAGTGCCGCGGGCCAGCCGCAGATCCAGCAGCGGATCGTCGAGGGGGGAGCGGCGCTCGGCGGTGAGCGTGCTCCAGGGGCCGACGAGCGTCACGGCGACGTCCGGCAGCGTCGAGGCCAGCACGCCGTCGACGGTCGCGCGGACGTCCTCGTAGCGCGCGCCGGCGGCGTCCACCACCACGTCCGTGTGCGGCACCAGCCTGCGGCGGCTGGGATGGGTGCGCAGCCAGCGCATCTCGGTACCCGTTCGGCCAGCAAAGGCCAGTTGTGCCGCTTGACCTCCGCCTCCCGCACGCCGACGGTGTGCGTCCCGAGATGCCAGCTGCGGGCCCCCGCCTCGGGGACGAACACCGCTCCCTGCTGGGAGAGGCGGTAGCCGAGTTCGGTGTCCTCGCCGAGCACCAGGGAGGTGTCCATCCCGCCGGCCGCCCGCAGCAGCCGGGCGGTGACCGAGGCGGTCGCCCCGCAGTGCACGTTGTAGGCGCCGGTCGGGCAGTCCCGCAGGCGATCCGTCCGCGCGAGGAACTCCTCCACCCAGCGGTGCGGCCGGGTGGCCTCCGGCGGGAAGAGCCCCTCCGCCCGGCCGTCCGCGACCGCCTCGTGGACCTCGGCCGCCGAGGGGAGGCCGTCCGGCGGGTCGGTGAAGCGGAGAGAGCCGAGCACCACCAGATAGTCGGCGAGGTGGTGCCAGCGGAGCTGGGCCTCCAGGTGCTCACGGAAGGGGATCATGTCGGCGTCGAGCCAGTGGATCACCTCGCCCTCGGCCGCGTCCGCCCCGGTCTGGCAGGCCCAGGCGCGTCCCCACCCGCCCGGGCGGCTGGGCACGATCCGCGTCCGCTCGGGAGCGGGCCCGCCGATCCTCAGTGCGGGCCCGCCGCCGTCGTCGACCACGATCACCTCGGTCAGGTGCGCGGGGTAGCTCTGCGCGGCCAGCGCGGCGAGCGTCAGGTCGAGCGTCTCCTGGCACCGGTAGGCGGGGATGACCACGCTGACCGTCCTGACCGGGGTCCAGGCCCCGATCTCGGCGGGCGTGAGCGAGCCGTAGTCGTTGAGCCGGACGCGCGGCTGCCCGCCGCCCGCTCCACCGGCCGTCGTCTCATCGGCCGTCGTCCCGCCGCTCATCGGCGGACGCCCCGTCCCGCGCGGCCGACCGGGGTCCGGGGTACGGTTCCGGCTCCCCTGGGATCGGCGGTCGTGCGGGGGCGGCGCGGTGTCACAGCGCGCATTGACGGGCCTTTCGCGACGGGGTCGGCGGGATCGTGCCGTCAGAGTGACGTTCATCTGCGAACTGCAGAAGATTTTAAGGGAGGGAAAAGACCTGTACGGATTTTCCGTACTAAACGGAGCCGTCATCACAGGTCGCCCGCACGGGCGGGCCCTCCGGCGGGCCGGGGACGCCCGGTCGTCCCGCACGCCCCCTCCGCCGAGGAGCGGCCGCGGTCGTCTCGCATGCCGACGCCCGGTCGTCCCGCACGCCGGCTCCGCCGAGAAACGGTCGCGGTCGTCCTGGTACGGCGTGCGCCGGCCGGGCGCGGCGGATGCGGGGCCCGGCCGGCGGCGTGCCCCGCCTCCGGACGCTATTCCTGGTAGATCACGGCGCGCAGGCGGGAGAGCAGCGCGCGCGACCGCCGGAGGGGCGGATTGGCGGGGGCGCGCCTGTCCTGCTCCGGCTTACGCCTGTCCTGCTCCGGCTTACGCCTGTCCTGTTCCGGACGCCGCCTGTCCGTCTCCGGTCTGCGCCCCTCGTCCCTGCCCTGGGCCGACCTGCCCTGGGCCTTCGCCGCGGGCGGGACCGGCTCCGGCGGCTTCATCCCGGGCCCCGGCCCTGATCCCCGTTCGGACCCCGATCCCGATCCCGGTCTCGATCCCGATTCGGGCGTGGCCCCCGACCCGGGCGTGGCCCCCGACCCGCTTCGGGCCGTTCGCGCGGTCGGCCAGAACTCCGCGCGCTCGCCCCGCCGTACGCCGTGGGTCGTCTGGACCGAGGCGGCCACGGCGTCCGGATCGCCGGCGCCGAGCAGCAGGGCCCGTCCCAGCGCCTCGGTCCGCTCCAGGACCGCGGTGCCGTCCGCGCCCAGGTCGACGGTGAGCATCCCCAGGCGGTCCCGCTGGAGCGCGTCGATCATCTTCTCCAGGGTCCGGGGACCCGGGGGGACGGCGACCGGACCGGTGTAGCGGAACGGGATCGGCGCGGGGGTGGGGGGCACCTCGGTGACCGTCCGCACCCGTTCATCGTGGGCGAAGTACTCGCGCATCAACCGCAGCTCGAAGTCCGGGCCGTCGAGCACCGGGCGGTGCTCCCCGTCCGGCTCCGGCCACGGCGCGACCAGCGCGACCGCCACGTCGCCGACCGAACCGGACAGCGCCGCGCCCACCGCCTGGCGGACCCGCTCCTCGGCGGCGCCGTCCACGTGCAGCACCACCTCGACGTACGGCACCAGCCAGCGCCGTTCCCGGTCCCTGCGCAGGTCCCGGCGGAGCGGGATCCGGTGGGCGAGGTAGGGGGAGACCAGGCGCAGGGCCCGGTCCCGGTCGAGGCGCTGCGCCGGCAGCCCGAGATGCACCGCCTGGGCGGCCATGTCGGGGATGAACACCACGCCGTGCTGGGCCAGCCGGTAGGCGAACTCGGTGTCCTCCCCCCGCAGCACTGCGGGGTCGAGCCCGCCCACGGCGTGGAAGACCTCCCGCCGCATCGACACGGTCGGACCGGTGCACACGTGGTACGGGTTGCGGCTGGCCCGCAGGCCGTCGAGACGGGCGATGGTCCTCTCGGTGGAGCTGGGCAGCGCCGCGGACAGGTCGAAGACGTCCGCCAGGGAGCCCGCGCGCACCGCCTCGTGGACCCGCGCGGGCGTCACCGGCGGCTCCTCGATGAACTTCTTCGCGCCGATGGCGACCACGTGGTCGCTCAGGTGGTGCCAGCGGGCCAGCGCCTCGATGTGCTCGCGGCAGACGACCATGTCGGAGTCCAGCCGCTGCAGCACGAGCCCGTCCGCCCGGGCCGCCCCGGAGTTGACCGCGTGCGCGATGCCCCATCGCCCGGGGTCCGCGGTGAGGATCCGGGTGTCCGCCGGGGCGATCTCCGGCAGCCGCAGCGGCGGTTCGCTGCCGTCGTCGACGACGATCACCTCCATGAGGTGGTCCGGGTAGCTCTGCGCCGCCAGCGCCGCGAGGGCCAGGTCGAGCCGGTGCTGCCCGCCGCGCGCGGGGATGACCACGCTCACCGGCAGGGACGGCTCCCAGCCGCCGAGCCCGGGGGGGCTCAGGGGCGAGTAGTCGTTGTGCCGGATCGGGGGCAGGCCGATCGCCGCTCCGCCCGTCATGGCAGCCGCGCTCCTTGTCAGATCGTCCGGGGTTCCGCTGTCAGACCGTCGGGGGTTCCGCTTGTCAAGCCCTGTCGACCCTACCCGCCGTTCCTCAGTGTCTCCTGGGCGTCTCCCGGGCGCGTTTCCCGGGAGAGGGGGAGCGGCCGTCCATTTGGCGGACGTCGCATCCCGGGGGTCAGACGGTTGGCCGTAGACTCGTTGCCCGACACCGCAGGTAGGGCGCGCGCGGTGGAACCGTGCGCGGGAGGAGCAATCATGACCAGGGCATGGCGTGGCCTCATCGAGGAATACCGTGACCGTCTTCCGGTCACCGGGGAGACGCCCGTCGTGACGCTCCTGGAGGGCGGCACACCGCTCGTCCCGGCGCACCGGGTCTCGGCGCTGACCGGCTGCGAGGTCTACCTGAAGGTCGAGGGGCTGAACCCGACGGGCAGCTTCAAGGACCGCGGCATGACCATGGCCATCAGCAAGGCCGTCGAGGACGGCGCGAAGGCCGTCATCTGCGCCTCCACCGGCAACACCAGCGCCTCCGCCGCGGCCTACGCCGTCCGCGCGGGGCTGACCTGCGCGGTGCTCGTGCCCCGCGGCAAGATCGCCATGGGCAAGCTGGCGCAGGCGCTGGTCCACGGGGCGCGGCTGCTGCAGGTCGAGGGCTCCTTCGACGACTGCCTGGAGATGACCAGGAAGCTCTCGGAGAACTACCCGATCGCGCTGGTCAACTCGGTCAACCCGTTCCGGCTGCAGGGCCAGAAGACCGCCGCCTTCGAGATCGTGGACGCCCTCGGCGACGCGCCCGACGTCCACTGCATCCCGGTCGGCAACGCCGGCAACATCTCCGCCTACTGGATGGGCTACACCGAGTACGCCGCCGACGGCGTCGCCACCAGGACGCCCCGGATGTTCGGCTTCCAGGCCAGCGGCTCCGCGCCGATCGTCAACGGCGCCCCGGTGACCCATCCGCACACGATCGCCACCGCGATCCGCATCGGCAACCCCGCCTCCTGGAAGCTCGCCGAGGCGCCCGCGACGAGTCCGGCGGCGTCATCCAGGCCGTCACGGACCGCCAGATCGCCGCCGCCTACAAGCTGCTGGCGCAGGAGGAGGGCGTGTTCGTCGAGCTCGCCTCCGCGGCCAGCGTGGCGGGCCTGCTCCAGGCCCACCAGCAGGGGCTGGTCGAGCCCGGCCTGCGCGTCGTCTGCACGGTGACGGGCAACGGGCTCAAGGACCCCGACTGGGCCATCTCCGGCGCGCCCACCCCGATCACGATCCCGATCGACGCCCACGCCGCCGCGAGCGCCCTCGAACTCGACTGATCCCACCGGCTCCTCTGCATTAGGGAACGCATGACCGACAGCACGGTGGTCGTCCGGGTTCCGGCGACCTCGGCCAACCTCGGCCCCGGATTCGACACGCTGGGGCTGGCCCTGGCCCTCCACGACGAGGTGGAGGCCACCCTCTACGAACCCCCCTCCGGCGGCGCGGCCGAGACCGCCGAGGTCTCCGTCGAGGGGGAGGGGGAGGGCGAGGTCCCGCTCGACGGCGGTCACCTCATCGTCGCGACGATGAGGAGGACCTTCGACCGGATGGGCCTGCCCCGCCCCGCCGGCATCCGGCTGCGCTGCGTCAACCGGATCCCGCACGCGCGCGGGCTGGGCTCGTCCTCCGCGGCGATCTGCGCCGGGATCATCGCCGCGCGGGCGCTGCGC